>JACQWB010000035.1 GCA_016209385.1 Candidatus Rokuibacteriota bacterium | reverse complement strand
TGTCCAGGTTCCCGCATTCCCTGACGAGATCCGCCACAGAGTGACCGAGCACCTGTTCGGCCCCCCGGGCGTAGAGAAAGGCCTTCAATGCCTTCTCAGCCGCCTGCTGGCGAAGAAAACATGCGAGGTTATAGCGCCTGCCAGCCAGGCTGTACTCGGCGTCGCTCAGGTCGCGTTCGGCCTGCCTGCGGCATGGCCGCCGGCCTTCGGCTCGAACTACAGGCGCTTCAGCAGGCGCCCCGGTGCAGGCGCTTCGAGCGCGCACCCACGGCTCCGCCGTGGGTACCCGGCCCGCGCAATCCGGGGGGGAGGTGGCGGAAGGGGGGCGAAAGCCCCCCTCCGAGATTGACTCGGGCCTCGCCTCGTGGCTGTCCTCGCCTGCGGCTCGTCCGAAGCCCCTCGGCTCGCACTACAGGCGCTTGAGGAGCCACTGCGGCGTGAGGCTGATCGCGTAGGAGTTGAGGACGACGAAGTAGTTGGTGAGGACCAGGAGCCCGACGACGACCAGGAGGACCCCTGCCACGCGCTCCACCACGCCGATGAACGGCCGGTACTGCTTCAGGAAGCGGAGGAATCCGCCGAGGGCCAGCGAGGAAAGGAAGAACGGGAGCGCGAGCCCCCCCGAGTACGCCAGGAGCAGGCCCACGCCCTTCAGGACCGTGTCCGAGGTGCCGGCCAGCGAGAGGATCGAGCCCAGGATCGGCCCCACGCACGGCGTCCAGCCGACCGCGAACGTCACGCCCACCAGGAGCGAGCCGGCGTAGCCCGCCGGCTTGGTCTTGAACTGGAGCTGGAGCCCGCGGGCGAGCCACCGGATCTGGAGCACGCCCGCGATGTAGAGACCGAAGAGGACGATGAGCGCGCCACCGATCCGGCGGATCCACTCGCGGTAGTCGAGGAGGAGCTGGCCGGCGGCGCTGAACGAGGCGCCGAGGGCGACGAAGACGGCGGAGAAGGCCACCACGACTCCCAGCGACTCGCCCAGCCCCATGTCGTCAGCTCTGCTTCAGCAGGGACTCGACGAAGGCGTGGGCAGCTTTCGAGTCCCAGTTCCGGGGCCCCAACGCGAGTGCGACCAGGTTCCCCTTCTTGTTCACGAAGTAGCTGGCGGGCAACGCCCGCACTCCGTACTTCTCGGCCACGGCCATCTTGGGATCGAGCCCGACGGGATAGGTGAGCTTGTGCTCCTTCACGAAGGGCGTGACGACCGGCGCCCCCTCCGCGTCGATCGAGACCGCCAGTACGACCAGCCCCTGGTCCTTGAAGCGCTGGTAGAGGCGCTCCATGGAGGGCATCTCTTCCTTGCAGGGCGGGCACCAGGTGGCCCAGAAGTTCAGGAAGACCACCTTGCCCCGGTAGCTGGAGAGCTTCAGCGACTTGCCGTCCGGAGTGGGAACCGTGAAGTCGCGCGCCGTCTGGACGCGCTTCGGCCTGATCAGCTCGAGTTCCTTGAAGGGATCCTCCGAGCCGGCCGCGCGCGCACCGAGGATCAGGATCAGGAGGCAGAGGACTGCGCCGACTTGAGCGGGCATGAACGTAACTATACGCGAAGGCGCACTCAGGCGCCAGAACGGGCCTGTGCGACGAGTCGCCAGACGGTCAGGGCGCACTCGAGGAGCGCCTCCCGGTTCAGCGGGGAAACCAGCGCGTACGCCTGCTCCCCCTGAGTCCAGAGGACCACCTCCGCCCCCTTGACCTCGGCCACGTAGAAGCGCGACTCTCCCACCGGGATCCAGCCGTCCGCGGGGAGCTCGAACCCGCGGTGGGCGAACGCGAAGAGCGAGATGAGGTTGCGCCCCTTCTCGTAGAGGAGGTACGCCACCTCGCGGTCCGACAGGGAGGAGAGCCGCGCCCCGACGAGCCGGATCCCGGACGGGGAGAAGTCAGGAACGGCGACCTGGAAGCGGACGCGCCCCCGGAACCAGCCCGCCACGGTATCCCGGCTGGCGCTGACGAACTCCGCCGGCGTGTCCAGGCGCGAGTACATCTGGTGCTGGGCCACCAGCTCCGTCACCACGGGCGGCAGCGACGGACCGCGCGGCGCGCGGAGGCCGAAGGCGAGGGCCACGAGGAGGACCGCCGCCACGGGCAGCGCGGCCCAGCGCAGCGGGCGGGCCGTCAGAGTGCGGTACGCGGCGCGGTAGGCCGGCCGGGCGTCGGCGTCGAGCGCGCTCCTGATCCGGGCGCGAAGCTCGGGGGGCACCGCCACGCGCGGCAGCCGCGTCTTGACCAGCGCGCGCAGCTCCCGCTCTTTGGCGTAGGCCCACTGGCAGGGCATGCAGAACGCCAGGTGGTCCTGGGCGTCCAGCGCGCGCGCCACGTCGAGCTCGCGATCGAGATAGACGTCAAGACACGCCCGAAGCTCCTCGCAGGTCACGCGTCCCTCCTCATGCCCTTCCGCTCACGGGACGACGCCACGAGCGTCTTCCGCAGCAGCTGGCGGCCGCGGTGGAGACGGGACATGACGGTCCCCACCGGCACGCCCAGGATCTGGGCGATCTCCTTGTACGAGAACTCCTCGACGTCGGCCAGCAGAACCGCCTCCTGGAACGTTACCGGCATCGCCTCGAGCGCGGACACGAGGTCGCCGTCGAGCACATGCTTCAAAAACTCCTCCTCCGGGTTGGCGATCGTAGCCATGACCTCGGGGGAGCTCGCCCCGGCGTGGTCCAGGCTCCCCTCGTCCAACTCCAGAAGCTCCCGGCTGTCGCGCTTCACCCGATTGACGAACGTGTTGTGGAGAATGGCGAACAGCCACGCCCGGCAGTTGGTCCCGGGGTCGAACTGATCGAAGTGCCTGAACGCCCTGAGGTACGTCTCCTGGACGAGGTCCTCGGCCCGGCTCGGGCTCCGGCAGAGCCGCAGCGCCATGTGGTAGAGCTGGTCGAGGTGGACCAGCGCGACGTCCTCGAACTCCTTCCGCCAATCCCGGGTAGCCACGCTTCGTCTTTATAAACAATTGAAATCGATGTTCTATTCCCTGCCCGGTCAGCATAGCACGCCCCGTCGCCGGGCAACACCGGGGCTCCTCCGATGAGCGCCGCGACAGCATGGCCGCCGGGGCTTCGGGCGCGCCGCGCGCCTTGCCCGCTCCAGGCTTGACTGGGCGGCCCGCCGAGCATATAAAGGGCCAGCAAGGTAGCCTCAGGATTCTCCAACCGGCGCTGATCAAGGAGGGCGATACGCCTATGGAAGAGCACGAACTGAGAGACATGCTCCACCGGGTCAAGACCGGTCGGCTCAGCCGGCGCGCCTTCATGCGGACGATGCTGGGGTTGGGGCTGACCGGCCCCATGGTTGCCCAGATGCTTGCCGCCTACGGCATCCCGGCCCAGGCCCAGCCGCGGGCCGCCTTCACCCCGACCCGGCGGGGGGGCGGGGGCAAGCTTAAGGTCCTCTGGTGGCAGGCTCCCACCCTCCTGAACCCCCACTTCGCCACGGGCACCAAGGATCAGGACGGCTCCCGGGTCGTCCACGAGCCCCTGGCGGCTTTCGATCCCGACGGCAACGTGATCCCTGTTCTCGCCGCCGAGATCCCGAGTATCGCAAACGGCACACTTTCGAAGGACGGGTTGTGGGTGACCTGGCGGCTCAAGAAGAACGTGGTCTGGCATGACGGCAAGCCCTTCACCGCCGCCGACGTGATCTTCAACTGGGAGTACTCCGCGGACCCCGCCAGCTCAACCACCACCATCGGCTCCTACCGCGACATCCAGCGCATCGAAAAGCTCAGCGACCATGAGGTGAAGGTGGTCTTCAAGGACCCGACGCCGTTCTGGTACGACGCCTTCTGCGGGAACCGTGGCCAGATGATCCCCAAGCACCTCCACGAGCCGTTCAAGGGCGCCAAGTCGCGCGAGGCCCCGTACAACACCAAGCCGGTGGGCACCGGCCCGTACAAGATCGTGGACTTCAAGCCCGGTGACGTGGTCCGCTACGAGATCAACCCCAACTACCATGTCGCGAACCGCCCCTTCTTCGACCAGCTCGAGCTGAAGGGCGGCGGCGACGCCGTGTCCGCGGCCCGCGCGGTACTCCAGACGGGCGAGTACGACTACGCCTGGAACATGCAGGTGGAGGACGAGATCCTGAAGCGCCTGGAGCAGGCCGGGAAGGGGCGCGTTGAAATCTATCCCACGGGGAATATCGAGCACATCCAGTGTAACCAGACGGACCCCTGGACCGAGGTGGACGGCGAACGGTCAAGCGTCAAGGTGCCCCATCCCTTCCTGACCGACCCGAAGGTGCGCGCGGCCTTCAACCTCCTGGTGGACCGCGCCTCCGTCCACGAGGAGATCTACGGCCGGCAGGGCCAGACCAGCGCCAATTTCCTCAACGCCCCGCCGCGCGTTCAGTCCAAGAACACCCGCTGGGAGTTCAAGATCGAGAAGGCCAATCAGCTCCTGGACGAGGCCGGCTGGAAGCGCGGGCCGGACGGGATCCGCGTCAAGGACGGCAAGCGCCTCAAGGTCGTCTACCAGACCTCGATCAACGCGCCGCGCCAGAAGACCCAGGCCATCGTCAAACAGGCCTGCGCCAAGGCGGGGATCGAGGTGGAGCTGAAGTCCGTGGTGGCCTCTGTCTATTTCTCGTCGGATCCGGCCAACCCCGACACCTACCGTCACTTCTATACGGACCTGCAGATGTATACGACCACGATGGGCGCGCCGGACCCCCAGCTCTACATGGAGCAGTTCGCCTCCTGGCAGATCGCCTCCAAGGCAAACAAATGGTCGGTCACCAACGTGACCCGGTGGCGCAACGACGAATATGACAAGCTCTGGAAAGCGGCCGAGAAGGAGATGGACCCGGTCAAGCGCGCCGCCCAGTTTATCAGGATGAACGACCTGGTCATCCAGAACGTAGTGGTCGTCCCCGTCCTCTGGCGGAACGGCGTGGCGGCGGTGACCGCCAAGCTGAGGGGCCTGGACCTTACCGGCTGGGACTCGAACTTCTGGCACCTGGCCTACTGGTACAAAGAGGCGTAGCACGGACCGGGAGGGCCGGGATCGCCCGGCCCTCCCACGCTGATGTACAAGTACGTCCTCCGGCGCCTCCTCCAGGCGATCCCGCTCCTCTTCGGAATCAGCCTGGTCCTCTTCGCGATCCTGGCCCTGGCGCCCGGCGACCCCTTCGAGGAGCTCGCCACCAACCCCAACGTCCCCGCGGAGGTCGCCCAGCGCCTCCGCGCTCAGTTCGGGCTCGACGACCCGCTGCCGATCCGGTACGTGCGCTGGCTCGTCTCGATGCTGAAGGGCGACTGGGGCTACTCCTTCGTGAGCCGCGTCAACGTCGAGACCCTGATCCTCCAGCGGCTCCTGACCACGCTCTACGTCCTCGGGATGGCCAACCTGCTCGCCGTCCTGATCGCGCTCCCGGTGGGCATCTACTCGGCGGTCCGCCCCTACTCGCTCTTCGACCAGATCGCCACGACCCTGGCCTTCATCGGCTTCTCGCTCCCCACCTTCTTCACCGGGCTCCTCTTCATCCTCTTCTTCTCCATCTACCTGGACTGGCTCCCGTTCATCTACCGCGCCGACATCGACGCGACGGGCTTCCGCTGGGTCCTGGAGCATCTGAAGCAGGGGATCATGCCGATCGCCGTCCTCGGGCTCTTCGAGGGCGCCTCGCTCACGCGCTTCGTCCGCGCCGCGGTCCTGGTGGTGATCCAGCTGGATGACGTCAACACGGCGCGGGCCAAGGGGCTCAGCGAACGGCTTACGATCGGCAAGCACGTCGTCCGGAACGCTCTGATCCCGGTGGTCACCCTCGTCGCGCTCCAGATGCCGCTCATCTTCACCGGGGCGGTCATCACCGAGCAGATCTTTCGCGTGCCCGGGATCGGGTCGCTCCTGATCGCCTCCATCCTCGCCAGCGACACCCCCGTCGTGATGGCCATTACCTTCGTCTACTCGGCGCTCGTGGTGATCTTCAACCTCGTCGCCGATATGGTCTATGGCTGGCTCGACCCCCGCATCTCCTACCGCTGAGCTCCTGGCGGGACGCGCCATCGTCCTGGCGCCGTCGCGCTCGCAGTCCCTCTGGGCGGAGGGCTGGCGCCGCTTCCGCCGACACCGGCTCGCGATGTTCGGCGCGGTCATCCTGCTCGTGATGACGGTCGGAACCCTGGCGGGGCCGCTGGTCTACCGGACACCCATCGACGCGATCGACTTCAAGGCCAAGCTCAAGGTGCCGAGCCCGGCCCACCCGCTGGGGACGGACGACCTGGGGCAGGATCTCCTGGCGCGGTTGCTCTACGGCGGGCGGATCTCGCTCGCGGTCGGCGTGGCGGCCATGGTCATCGCCATCACGCTGGGGACCTTCGTCGGTGCCGTGGCCGGCTATGTCGGCGGGGCCCTGGACAACGTCTTGATGCGCCTGACCGACCTCTGCCTCTCGCTTCCCCAGCTGCCCTTGCTCCTCCTGATCGTTTACCTCTTTCGGGACCCGGTCCGGAAGACCTTCGGGCCCGAGGTGGGGATCTTTCTCCTGATCGTCACGGTGATCGGGAGCCTCAGGTGGATGCCCGTGGCGCGCCTGGTCCGCGCCTCGTTTCTGTCGATCAAGGAGAAGGAGTTCGTGGAGGCGGCCCGCTGCCTCGGCGTGCCTCCCTGGCGCCAGATCGTCCGCCACATCCTCCCGAACGCTCTCGGACCAGTCATCGTCGCAGCGTCACTCGGGGTCGGCACCGCGATCATTGCGGAGTCCTCGCTCTCGTTCCTGGGGCTCGGGTTCCCCCCCGACATCCCAACCTGGGGGCGGATTCTCTTCGACGCCAAGGACAACCTCGACATCGCGCCCCACTGGGCCCTCTTCCCCGGCACCGCCATCTTCCTCACCGTGCTCTCCATCAACTACATCGGGGACGGGCTTCGGGATGCCCTGGATCCCAGGAAAGTGCTCTAGCAGGAGGCTCTCGTGACAACTGACCTCTGCTTCGCGCCCGCAACCACGCTGGCTCGCCTGATCCGTCAGAAGAAGGTCTCGCCCCTGGAGGTCGTGCGCGCCGTGCTCGAGCGGATCGAGCGCGTGAACCCGAAGCTCAACGCCTACTGCACCGTTGTCCCTGACCTCGCGCTCAAAGCCGCGCGACGCGCCGAGAGCGCCGTGATGCGAAGGCAAGGGCTGGGACCGTTGCACGGGATCCCCGTCTCGATCAAGGACCTGGTTCCCACCGCCGGCATCCGCACGACCTGGGGCTCCAAGATCTACGAGCACCACGTCCCCGAGGAGGATGGCCTGATCGTCCAGCGCCTCAAGGCCGCCGGAGCCATCGTGCTCGGCAAGACCAACACCCCCGAGTTCGGCGCCGGCGCCAACACCACCAACGCGGTCTTCGGCCCAACGCGCAACCCGTGGAATCCCGCGCTGACGTGCGGCGGCTCGAGCGGCGGCGCCGCGGTCGCCCTGGCGACAGGGACGGGGCCGCTCGCCCAGGGGTCGGACCTGGGCGGCTCCCTGAGAATCCCCGCAGCCTTCTGCGCGGTCGTGGGCTTCAGGACGACGCCCGGCCTCGTCCCCATCTACCCCTCGCCGCTCGGCTGGGACACGTACTCCGTCCAGGGGCCGATGGCACGCACCGTCGCCGATACCGCGCTCATGCTCGCTGCCATCGCCGGTCCCGACGCGAGGGCCCCGATCTCGTACGAGGTGGACACCCGAGAGTTCGCGAAGGCCGTGAGGGCCCCGTCGGTCAAAGGCCTCCGCGTTGCCTGGAGCCCGGATCTGGGCATCGCGCCAGTTGAGCGCGAGGTCAGGCGCGTCGCCGAGGCCGCGACGAAGGTCTTCGCCCGTCTCGGCGCCCGCGTCGATGAGGCTCACCCTGACTTCAGCGGGGTTCAGGAGATCATCCGGGTGAGCCGCGGGATCAGGATGGCGGCGCTCCACGCCGAAAAGCTCCCGAAGTGGCGGGACGTCATGAACCCCAACCTGGTCTGGAACATCGAGGAGGGGCTCAAGCTCACCGCCGAGGATATGGCGCGGGCCGAAACGCTGAGGACCGAGCTCTGGGATCGGGTGAGGCAGTTCTTCGCGCGCTACGATCTGACATTGAGCCCGACGGTCGCCGTGAAGCCGTTTCCCGTGGAGGTCTCCTATCCCAAGGAGATCGACGGTCGACCGACGGCGAACTACATCGAGTGGGTGCTCCCGACCTACGCCTTCACGATCGCGGGACTTCCCACCATCTCGGTCCCGGCCGGCTGGACCGCCGACGGCCTCCCCGTCGGCCTCCAGATCGTCGGACGCTGGCGGGCTGAAGCTTCGGTGCTGCGCGCAGCCGCCGCCTTCGAGGCCGCCGCCCCCTGGGCCGACCGTATCCCGCCGGTCTAATCAGGCGGCGGCGAAGGCGAGGAGCAGCTCGGTGTACGTGCGGACGCCCGCGCGCACGTTCTCGAGCGAGATCCGCTCGTCGTTGCCGTGGACGCGGTGGAGCTCCCCCTCGTCCGTGACGAAGGGGGCGAAGCCATAGGCCTGAACGCCGTGCCGGCGGAAGACCCAGTTGTCGGTGAACCCGGCCAGCACAAGGGGGAGGACGACGGCGCGGGGCTCGCGGCGCCGGATGGCGTCGCCGAGCGCCTTGTAGAGCGCCGTGTCCGGCGGGGAGAGGTTGGGAACCTTGGCGGGTTGGACCGGCTCGACCGTCACCTGATCGTCGGCGACCACCTTGCGGACCCACGCGAGGACCTCGTCCGGGTCGTCGCCCGCCAGGAGCCGACAGTCGATCTCGGCCACCGCCTCGGGGGGGATCACGTTGCGCTTCTCGCTCGCCCTGAGCATGGTGACGGCGAATGTCGTGCGCAGCATCGCCGCCCGGTGGGGATCGGAGAGGAACTTCTCCCTGAAGGCCGGGTCGCTGAGCGAGGCGTCAAGATCATCCCAGCCCCGTCGCTCTGACTCGGGCAGGAGCGTGGCGAACCGTGAGAAGTACTCCTGGATCTCGGGAATGACCCGGAGCGGCCGCTCGGCGGCCAGCAGGCGGCCCAGGGCCCGGATCAGGCGGTTCACCGACGTGTCGGGCCACGGCATGGACCCATGGCCCGGGACGCCCCGCGCGGTGAGCCGGATCGGAAAGCCGGTCTTCTCCGAGATGCTGACGTCGCCGGCGCAGCCGTTCCACCCGGCCTGGGTGTGGATTCCCCCGAACTCGCCCAGCGAGTACTCGACGCCGTCGATCAGTTGGGGGTGTTGCTCCGAGAGGAACAGGGCCCCGTAGCGGCTGCCCGCCTCCTCGTCGGCGGTCGCGAGAAGCACGACGTCTCGCTTCAGCCTGACGCGGGCGCGCCTGAGAGCGAGGACCGCTATCACCTGGAGGATGCCCACCGACTTCATGTCGAGGGCGCCGCGACCGTAGAGGAAGCCACCCTGGGTCACCCCGCCGAAGGGATCCACGCTCCAGTAGCGGCGGTCGGCGTAGACGACGTCGATGTGGTGGTGGAGGAGGATGGGGCGCTCGCTGCCGTCCCCCGCGAGCCTGGCGATCAGGTTCCCACGCCCCGGCGCCGACTCGATCAGCCGGCTTTCGATCCCGTCACGGGCGAGGAGGTCGGACAGGAAACGCGCGCCCGCCGTCTCGTTGCCCGGCGGGTTGGTGGTGTCGATCCTGAGGTAGTCGGCGAGAACCTGGACCGCCTCCTCGCCCAGAGCGGTCCAGTCCAAGCTCGGCGCGGGCGGCACGCTACTCCTGGCCCTGGAGCAGGAGCTTCACTACCTCCGGCGCGATCTCCCGGGCGCGCTGGTCCAGCTCGGCCTCGGCCAGGTTGGCGATCGGGTGCGGCATCATAAGGAATTTGTAACGCGGCACACCCCAGGTCTCGGCCATGGCCCGCCCGGTCGCCTCGAAGACGTCGGTCACGATTGACGCGGAGGGAACGCCCCGCTTCTCGAAGAAGATTCCGTCGAGCACACTGCCCGACGAGCAGGACCCTCAGTCCCCGATCCCGGCGACCATGACGTCGCAGGACGCGGACAGCTCGTCGAGGATCTCCTGATGGGCAGGCACGCTGGAGTTGTGCTTCCGCCAGATCCGAGCCTCGGCGCCGCCGTACTCATCCTGGAGGATCTTCCCGATCTTCAGGAGGAGCCTGTCCGAGTTGTGCTTGGTGTTCTCGACGAGCCCGATCCGCTTCCCCTTCAGCGAGTCCGGCCGGGCCACGTACGTGATCGGTTGCTCCTTCGGGTCGGTGGTGGGATCGAAGACCTCGAGCTTGGCCATCATGCCCTCCTTCTAGTTGAGTCGGAGGGGGGCTTCGCCCCCCTTCCGAACCTCCCCCCAAATGGGTTGCGCCGGCCGAGCCGGCGCTCGAACCGCGCTTATTCCGACAGCCACCTTCTAGGCTCGAATGAGCTTGGTCACGGCCTCGCTGGTGCGCTTGCCGCCCCAGCCGGGAATGTACGCCGAGAAGGCGCCGGCGCGGCCGCCGGCGGCCACCACCAGGATGTCCTCCGGCGAGGGAACCAGCGCGCGCACGGTCGTCTCGTCCTCCGGTTTGATCGGGCCCACAACCCGGTGAGTCCGCTTCAGGTGGGCCACGGAGTTGTGGGTGTGCTCGAAGACGAACTTCCGGATGTCGGCCTTGGACCACCCGTCCGCCGCGATGATCCGCATGTGTTCGCCGGCCAGCACGACGACATACTGGGACTGCCCTCTGGCGTTGCCCGAGATCCTCATGTCGTCACACAGCGTGGTGAGGACACCCTCGGCCGTGTTGGAGAGCTGGTTGTAAAACTGGTGGGGTGCCTCGGCCGCCATCACAGTCACCGCGCTCTGCTCAGGGCTGAACCCGCGCTCGACGTGAAGCGGAGGCCAGGGGCTGTCCCCCTCATTCTCGGCGATCACATAGGTGAACTTGCCCGCATGGCCCAGGGTCGACCGGTCCAGCCTGCCCGGCAGAGTGCCGATCACGTTGCGCATGTCGAGCCGTTCGGCGCGGCCGATGGTCGCGTTGGCACGCCAGCCCGGGCCGAAGAGGTTGTCCCCCGAGTTCATCTGAAGCCTCGGGGCGATGGGGCCGTTGACGATCATCAGGACGGCGGCGCCGCCGGTGGAGGTTCCGGGTCCGTGGTAGCACCACCTGGGGTCCCCGATCGCTTCGATAGCAGCCACCACCACCGGCATGGACTCGGGCTTGCACCCCGCCATGACCGCGTTGATCGCGACCTTCTCGGCAGTCACCGCGGTCTGGCGGTTCGTGATGAAGGTGATCTCATGGTCGGGCTCGAGGCCCACTGCCTCGAGCATGGCCCGGATCCGCTCCTCCGTGGGCGGCACCACGGGAAGGCCGTCCGTCCACCCTTTCTCGAAGTAGAGCTCGATCGCCTCGAGGGCGTCCTCCACCGTGTAGCGACGTGACGTCAGTCCAGAACGGAGCATCCTTGCGTCCCCTCTTTTGCCGATCACCCTATCACTTCAGCCGCACCGGTTGCAATAGCCTGTCGGGCAGGTTTATTCTGACGAGTGCTCTCCCGACCTGGACGAAAAGGAGGAAACCGAGAACATGAAAGCCATCCGAGTGCACCAGTACGGCGGACCCGAGGTGATGAAGCTGGAGGAGCTGCCCACCCCCGGGCCGGGGGCGGGGCAGGTACGGGTGAAGCTGGAAGCCTGCGGGGTGAACTTCATGGACATCTACCAGCGGAGCGGCCTCTACAAGGGCGCGCTTCCCCTCGCCGTGGGGGTCGAAGGCACGGGGACCGTGGAAGCCGTGGGTCCGAACGTGACCGACGTGAAGGTGGGCGACCGGGTGGCCTGGACCGGGGTCCCCGGCTCGTATGCCACGCACAACCTCATCCCTGCGGATCGGCTGGTGGTCTTGCCCGCGAAGCTCAGCTTCCAGGACGGGGCCGCGGCCATGCTCCAGGGAATGACGGCCCACTACCTCTCCCACTCGACCTACCCGCTCAAGCCCGGCGACAGCTGTCTCGTCCACGCGGCCGCGGGCGGCGTGGGGCTCCTCCTCTGCCAGATGGCCAAGATGCGCGGAGCGCGGGTGATCGGCACGGTCTCGACCGAGGCCAAGGCCAAGCTCGCGCGGGAGGCCGGCGCCGACGCGGCGATTCTCTACACCCAGCAGGACTTCGAGGCCGAGGTGAAGCGGCTCACCGGCGGGAAGGGCGTCAACGTCGTCTACGACTCGGTGGGAAAGGACACCTTCGACAAGAGCCTGAGCTGCCTGGCGCTTCGGGGCTATATGGTGCTCTTCGGCCAGTCGAGCGGCCCGGTGCCGCCCTTCGACGCCCAGGTGTTGAACGCCAAGGGTTCAGTCTTTCTCACCCGGCCAAGCCTCAACCATCACACGGCCACGCGCGAGGAGCTCCTGAAGCGCACCGGTGACGTACTTGGCTGGATCGCCGACGGAAAGCTCAGGCTGCGGGTTGAGCGCACCTACCCGCTGGGGGAGGCGGCCGAAGCCCACAGGGCGCTGGCCGGTCGCCAGACCACCGGGAAGATCGTCCTGCTTCCGTAATCGCATCATCGCATCCCTCTCAGGCGGAAACCCGCTCCCCACCCCGGGCGGGCTCCCGCATCAGCGAGGCGGTGACAAAGGCCAGAGCCTGGATCGCGCCGGCGACGACGAAGGCCGCCGGGAAGCTCCCGGTCACGTCCACGACGCGACCCAGGAGCACCGGGATCGTCAGGCCCCCGATGAAGCAGAACGTGTTCGCCACGCTCGTCGCCGTGCCCGCGAGCTCTCCCGGAAACAGCTCCACCACCATCACGAAGGGGGTGATCATCCCGCCGAGGACGATGCCGGTGGCCAGCGAGACCGCCGCCGCCCCCCAGAGCGAGAGTCCCGGCACCACCCAGGCGAAGACCAGGCTCACCAGGCAGCTCGAGGCCTGGCTGAAGAGAAAGACTCCCTTCCGCCGACCGAGCCGGTCCGTGAGGAAGCCCGCGACGGGCCAGGAGACAATGCTCCCCGCCGTGAGGAGGCTCGTCACGAAGCCCGCCTGGGACTGCGAGAGCGCCAGGTGCTTGACGAGGAACGCGGGCATCCAGGTCACCAGGCTGAAGTAGGCGCCGTAGAAGAGCAGCACCGTGATATTGAACGGCCAGAGGGCTCGGGTCGCGAGGACCTGCCAGAGCGGGCCGAGCGTGCCGCGAAGCGGGAGATGGTGGCCAGGAACCTCCCCGGCGGCGCTGCGCGAGCCGCTACCCTCGACGCCCCGGATGAAGAGGACGATCAGGGCGAGAGTCAGGAGCACGGGGAGGAGCGTGGTCGCGTAGCCGATGCGCCAGCCCCAGAGCTCCGCCAGGAACGGGATGACCAGGAGCGCCAGGGTGCCGCCCAACCCGCCCCCGGCTGAGAGGATGCCCGTCACGCGGCCGCGCTCGCGGGCGGGGAACCACTCGCTGATGAGCCGCATGCTCGGGACCCACACCGCAGCCGCGCCCAACCCCACCAGGGCCCGGGACAGGAGGCTTTCGCCGTAGCCCCGGCTCAACGGGAAGGCTACGACGCCCAGCGCGAGGAGGGCCATGAACACGATCATGACCCGGCGCGAGCCCCACCGGTCCGCCAGGAGTCCGATCGGGATCTGGGCCACCGTGTACGTGCAGAAGTACGCGGTCATGATCGTGCCGGCGGCGGCGTACGTGAGTCCGAGGTCGGCGACGAAGGTGGGAATCAGCGGCGCAAAGCCGACCCGGTGGACATGGACCTGCATGAAGGCGAGCGTCGAGACGGCGAGGATCACCCACCGGGAGGAAGGCATGCTCCCGCCTTGTAGCACGCGCCCCCGGTCCCGTCAACGGTGCCGGTCGGCGGGGAGAAGCGAAAGGAGAAACGCGAGGGACGCGACGCCGGCTGCGACGCGGAAGGCGGCGTGGAAGGCGTCGAGGAAGCTCCCGCTCCCCGCTCCGAAGACGGCGCTCGCGACGCTCACCCCCGCGACCACACCGAGCGTCCGGCTCATCAGGATCATCCCGCCGGCCCCACCCGCTTGGGTTGCGGGGAAGCGCGCCATCAGCAGGTTCATGTTCGGGACCTGAAAGACGCCGAGGCCGAGGCCGACCAGGGCCAGGGCCAGAGCCACCTCGGCCAGCGCGCTCTCCCGCTCGAGCCGGCTGATCATGAAGAGCCCCGCGCTCTCGGCGCCGAGGCCGAGGGCGAGCAGCGGCCGGCTCGAGAAGCGGTCGGTCGCCCAGCCGCTGAGGGGTGCGGCCACGGTCATCCCGACGGGAGCCAGCATGAAGAAGAGGCTGCCCGCGGTCGCCGAGAGCCCGAGCAGGTCGAGCAGATAGTAGGGGACGAGGAGCCAGACCGCGAACTGGGCGAGGTTAGCGAGGAAGGCGAGGCCATTGGCCAGGAGCACTGGAGGCCGGAGGATCGCGGGGAGGCCGATGAGATGCCAGCCCGCCTCGCCGTGACGCACGCCGCGGAGCGCGGGGAGGGCGCCGAGAGCGAGGGCCAGGGCCAGCGGAGCACGGAAGAGATAGACCCAGCGCCAGCCGAGCGCGTCCACGAGCAGACCGCCGATCACCGGGCCGACGGCGAAGCCCGCCCCCATCCCGGCGGTGAAGATCCCGAGGCCGCGCCCCCGATCGTCCGCGGGAAGCGCGAGCGTGACGAGCGCGGGCGCCGTCCCGTAGACCAGCCCGCCGCCCACGCCCTGGGCGACGCGGAACGCCAGGAACCAGCCGTAGCTCGGCGCCACGCCACAGGCGACGAGGCTCGCGGCGCTCAGCCAGAGCCCGGAGGCGAACACCCGGGGGTGCCCAACGCGGTCGGCGAGCGAGCCCCCGGCGTAGGACATGAGCGCGTAGGCCAGGACGTAGGCGATCACGACCCACTTGATGGAGGTCGGGCCGACCCCGAAGGCCTCGGACATGGCGGGGAAGGCGATGTTGACGGCGGAGTCGAGCGAGACGACGAGCGCGCCGAGCGCGGACACGGCAGGGACCATGCCGTCAGTTCTGCCACACCCTGCCGCCCGTGAAAAGGCCTGACCTGGCCCGCGCCTTGACCGGGCGGGCCGCGGGGGATAGTGTGAACCGGCGGCAGAACATCGAGAACCCAGGGGAGGCCGTCATGGACGTCAAGCCGGGGGCGGTCGCAGAGGTCGAGGTGCTCGTCACGCGCGAGCGGACCGCGGACGCGATGGGGAATCGCGGCGTCATGGTCTTCGCGACCCCGTTCCTTCTCGGCCTCCTGGAAGACGCGGCGGGGGCCGTCATCCAGCCGCATCTCCCGCCGGGGGCCACCACGGTGGGGACCATGGTCGAGATGCGACACCTGGCGCCGACGCCGGTCGGGATGAAGGTGCGGGCCCGCGCCGAGCTCCTAGAGACCGACGGCCGGCGCTTCCTCTTCAGCGTCGAGGCCTTCGACGAGGCGGAGAAGATCGCCGAGGGGAAGCACGAGCGCTTCATGATCCCGAGCCTGGAGAAATTCCTGAGCCGCGCGATGACGAAGGGAAAGCCGGGTAGCTAGGGAACCCGGAGGGGGGCTACGCCCCCCTTCCGGACCTCCCCCCAGGATGGGTTGCGCCGGCGGAGCCGGCGCTCGAACGCGCTCACTCGGATAGGCGCCTAGCCGGACGGGACGAAGGCTCAGGCAGAGGTCCCGAGAGTCCCGGCCCGACGTAGTCCCTCAAGGCATCGCGCGTGGAAGGAAAGGCAAGCTCATCCCACGGAATTTCCTCGGGCCTCATCCAGGCCAGCTCGGCGATCTCGTGGTTGGGCGCGGGACGGCCGCCGGCGACCTGGGCCCGGTACACGACGACCACCACCGGCGCGCCCGGGTAGGAGTAGACGCCGACGAGACCATCGAGCGTGATGATGAGCCCCGTCTCCTCCAGCGTCTCGCGGAGCGCCGCGGCCGGCACGCTCTCCCCCCACTCGACGAAGCCGCCCGGGAACGTCCACTTCCCCTTCGAGGGCGCGATGTTTCGGCGAACGAGGAGGATCCGGCCGTCCCGCGCCGGGATCGCCCCCGCGACGACCTTGGGGTTCAGGTAGAAGACGAAGCCGCACCCCGAGCACACCGCCTCCTCCTTCTGGTCGGGCGGCAACGGCCGTCGGACGAGCGCGCTGCCGCAGAGGGGGCAGAAGCGAATCGTCCCGGGCCCGAGCTGGGGGGGCGAGGCGGAATCCACGCGAGGATTCTAGCACGCGGTCGGAGTAATCGCCTTCGAGCGCGGGCGCCGCCCGCGCAACCAACTCGGGCCTCGCCTCGTGGCTCATTTACTCCGGCCTCGCCTCGTCGCTGGCGCAGGCGATGAAGCTGCCTGCGCCGAAGCGCCTCGGCTCGAACTGCCACGCCTGCGGCTCGTCGGCAGCCCCTCGGCTCGAACCACCATTCCTGGGGGAGGCCTCGGAGGGGG
>JACQWB010000034.1 GCA_016209385.1 Candidatus Rokuibacteriota bacterium | reverse complement strand
TTCTCGAAGACCGTCGGCAGCTCGTCCTGATGGACCCGGTCGAACTCCTCGAAGCGCCGCCGGTCCCAGATCTCGAAATGCATCAGGCCACCGCCGACGAGGGCGGCCTCCTTGACGAGGCCTGCCTCAGCCCGCGAGTCGGGCGGGATCAGGATTCGCCCCTGCGCGTCGAGGTCCACGTCCTTCGCCTTTGAGATGTAAAGGCGGCTGATCTTCTTCACCTCGGGATTGAAGATCGACAACTCGCGCACCTTTGCCTCGATCCGCTGCCACTCCTCGAGCGGGTGCACCTCGAGGCAGTGGTCATTGGGAACGACGACCAAACGCCCGCTGTATTCGCTGCCCAGCGCCTCCCGGAACTTGGCCGGGATGCTGACTCGCCCTTTCGGGTCGATCGTGTGGAAGTACCGTCCCCGAAACATGACCAAAGAGACAAGTCTAGTACCACTTCATCCCACTTCATCCCACCTTGAACCGTCATCCTACACAAGGCCCAAAGGGGGTGTCAAGGAAAAAGTATTGATTTTTTCAGGCTATTCAGCGCACCGGAGCGGGGCGACCCCTAGGGGAAGACACTGTGGGGACTACCGTGGGTTGAGGCGACCTGTACAGGCTTCCTCGGTGCCTGTCGAAGTAATGCCCTTCGAGCGCGGGCTTCGCCCGCGCAACGGATTCCTGGGGGAGGCCTCGGAGGGGGCCGTCGAGGCCCCCTCCGATTGTCCTAGCTCACTTGACCCAGGTTTGCGACTGCTCGCGGAGGAACTGCTGGACGTAGTAGGGCCCCAGGGCTCCCTTTCCACTCGAACCCGATGCTTTCCAGCCCCCGAAGGAGTTGACGCCCGGCCAGGCACCGGTCGTGGCGCCCCCGCGGCGGTTGGCGTAGGTGACCCCGCCCTCGATCGAATCGAAGAACGCCCTCAGCTCGTCCGAATCCTCACTGAAGATCCCCGCGCAGAGGCCGTAGTCCGATCGGTTCGCCCAGGCCAGGGCCTCCCTGAGGCTCCCCACCTCGGCCACGACGAGGAAGGGGACGAACAGCTCGTCCTGAAAGAGCCGGTGCTCGGGCGGGAGGCGATCAGCGACCGTCGGCGCGACGAAGCACCCGGAGGCGCACTCTCCGTCCGTGATCCGCTGGCCGCCGACGAGGATTCGCCCATCGCGCCTGGCCTCGGCGGCCGCCGCCTCGAACGTTGCCACCGAGCGGGCGTTGATGACGGGACCCGTGAAGACCTCGCGCCGGGTCGGGTCACCCACCCTGAGCGTCTTGACCTTCTCGACGAGCTGCTCGACGAAGGGCCTGGCCACCTGCCGGTCCACGTACACGCGCGAGCAGGCGCTGCACTTCTGGCCAGACAGACCGAAGGCCGAGCGGGTGATCCCCTCCACAGCCTTCGCGAGATCGGCCTTCGCCGTGACGATCGCCGGGTTCTTGCCCCCCATCTCGGCGACGAAGGGCCGGAGGCGCCGGGCGATGAAGCGCCGGGCGATCCGCTCGCCCACCTCCCTCGAGCCGGTGAAGACCAGGCCCGCGACGTCCGGGTGATCCACGAGCGCGAGGCCCGCTCCTTCGCCGCTCCCCGTCACCAGGTTCACGACGCCGGGGGGAAGCCCCGCGGCCTCCAGCAGCTCGACCAGTCGCAGCGCCGCATACGGGGTGTCGCTGGCTGGCTTCAGGACGACGGTGTTCCCCGCGACGAGGGCACCGCCCGCCATCCCCGCGGCCAGCGCCACGGGGAAGTTGAACGGTGAGATCACCGCCCAGACGCCGTAGGGGCGAAGCACGCTCTTGGTCTGCTCATTCGGGGAGAGTCGCTCGAGAGGCAGCTCGAAGCCCCGGTGAACCTCCACCTGGCGGGCGTAGTAGGTCAGGAGATCAGCCGCTTCGCTGGCGTCTCCCAGCGCCTCGAACCGGCTCTTCCCCGCCTCGAGGCTCATGAGCGCCGCCAGCTCGGCCGTGTGGTCGCGGATGACATCGGCCGCCTTCTGGATCAGGCTGACGCGCTCCTGCCACGGTCGGCGGCCCCACTCCGGGTACGCGGCCTGGGCTGCCGCCACGGCGTCGTGAACGTCCCGGGCGGTGGCCAGGGCGAAGTGGCCAAGCGTCTCGCGGGTGTCCGACGGGTTCACGTCGGCGAACGTCCGGGAAGCCTCGCGCCGCTTCCCGCCGATCAGGAGCGGGTGGGTCTGGCCGAGCCGCGCCCTGACGCCCTCGAGGGCAGCCTCGTACTCGCGGTGCACCTCCTCGCCGGGCGCGGCGAGCGACGCGTACGTGATCTTCACGCGGGCTGCCATGGCGATGCCTCCATCTCGGGCCTCGCCTCGTCACGGGCCTGCCTGCGGCATGGCCGACGTGCCTCGGCTCGAACGCCCATTGCTTCAGCGCCTCACCGGGGCGCATAGTGCTGCAGCGCCTCGGGGATCCACTGCTCGATCTGTCTGATCCGGGTGCCGTGGGACGGGTGCGTGGAGAGAAACTCGGGGGGGGTCGGACGCCCCCTGGCCGCCTGCTCCATCCGTTGCCAGAACGGGATCGCCTCGCGCGGGTTGTAGCCGGCCTTCGCCATGTAGATCAGCCCCAGATGGTCGGCCTCCGATTCCTGGGCGCGGCTGAACGGAAGGACCACCCCGACAGCAGCGCCGGCGCCGAGGAGCCCGGTCGCGAGCTGAACCGTCCGCGGGTCCCCCTTCGCCATGGCGGCCTGGGCCGTGGCCAGCCCCACCTGTACCAGGAGCCCCTGGCTCACGCGCTCTCCGCCGTGGCGCGCGACGGCGTGGGCCACCTCGTGACCCAGCACGGTGGCGAGCCCCGCGTCATCCTTGGTGACGGGCAGGATCCCGGTGTAGACCGCGACCTTGCCGCCGGGAAGGGCGAACGCATTCACCTGCTTCGCCTCCTCGATGACCCTGAACTCCCACCGGTAGTCCATGCGGCCGGTCGCCTGCGCGATGCGCGTGCCGACCCGCGTGACCAGATCGTTGAGCTGCGGGTCGTGGGAGATCTTCGACTTCTTCAGGATCTCCTGATAGGCCTGCAGCCCCATCCGGACCTCCTCGGGCTCGGGAAGGAGCATGAGCTGGGAGCGGCCCGTGATGGGGACGGTCTGGCAGGCGACGGCAAGACCCAGCAGGAGAACCGCGAGCGCAGAAGGGACATACACCCGGCGCATGGCTCGACGCTATTGTACCAGCTCGGGTCTCGCCTCGCGGCGGTCACTTACTCGGGTCTCCCCTCGCCGCTGGCGCAGGCGATGAAGCTGCCAGCGCCAAAGCGCCACAGCTCGAACTGCCACGCCTGCGGCTCGTCCGAAGCCCCTCGGCTCGAACAGCCATTCGGGCCTCGCCTCGTGGCTGTCCTCGCCTCGTCACGGGCCTGCCTCACGGCATGGCCGACGTGCCTCGGCTCGAACGACTTACTCGGGCCTCGCCTCGTCACGGGCCTGCCTCACGGCATGGCCGACGTGCCTCGGCTCGAACAGCCCGCCGTTCGCGCACCGGCCGCCTAACCCCCATCGCCACGGCTCGAGCGCGGGCTTTGCCCGCGCAATCCAGGGGGGGAGGTATCGGAGGGGGCCGCCGAGGCCCCCTCCGAGTTGCTCACTGGGCGACCTCGCGCCAGCTCCGAAGCGTCATGAGTTTTCGCGCGCGCCTGGCCTCGTCGAGCCCCTCGCAGCTGTAGCGGACCTTCGCGGCTCCGGTGAGGAAGCGCGCCCCGGAACCGGTGCCGGCGGGCGTGGCGTCGAAGAGCACCGCGCCGTAGACAGTCTGGTCTCCCCCGCCGGCGAACTCGAGCGCCACACGGCCACCCGTCAGGACGATGAGCCCGTGCCAGCGGAAGTTCCCCGTGATCCTGACCTCGGCATCCTCCACGATCAGGATCCCGTGAGCCTCCATATTTCCCGAGATCTCGAGCCTCGACACCGCCGCCCCGGCATCGGCGCTCCCCTTCGCGTAGACCACCTTCGGCCGGGCCCCGGTTCCCCAGCACGCCGCGCTCGACCAGCTCGACGCGCACGCGGCGCCGACGTCGCTCACGGAGAACCCGCCCGGCTCGCCGAGCGCAAGGTTGACACCGGCCTGACCGGCCGCTCTGACGAAGGAGCGGAGGTGCGCGGGGGTGAGCGCCCCATCGGGCGCGATGGCGTTGGCGCCGGTGCCGGGCGTGGACGGGTCCTGCGCCTTTCCCCTGACGCTGCTCGACGCGCGGTCTCCGAGCGCGCGCTCGACGGCTTCTTCGTTGGCCCCGGGCCGGCTGAGGGGAAGCGTGGACGAGACGGAGATCCCGAAGACCGGGGCGCAGGCGCCCCCCAGGCCGTCGGGCGTCCGGTCGTTGCCGTCGATCTCGAAGCCCCCCGTGACGGTCACCGGGGCCTCTTCTCCCGGGAACGCCAGCGCGGCGGGAACCGGAGGAAGCGCGATCCGTCTCACCACCGCCTGGACCGCTCGCCGGGCGGCCCTCACGCTCCCCACCGACGTCACGATCAGCTGGCCATTGGTGTCACGGGTCGGGCCGCCGGCGTCAACGGCCATTCCCGTGAGGAGCGCGTCACCGGGCATGCTGTCGTTCCTCACCGTGACCGTGAAGGTCCCCCGGCCCGCGGTGTCGCCGGGGATCGGCGAGTCGGCGCTGAGAACGGCGCCCCGGGACGGATCGCCACCCGCCAGGAAGGTGTTCCAGTCCAGCGTGGATCGGAGGGTGTCGAACGCCCATTCGACGCCGGCCTCTGCGGTGAAGCGAGCCTGCTCGCCGTCGGCCAGATTCCTGGAGATCATCGGCTCAACGGCGCTCATCGAGAGGAGCGCCAGTGACAGGGTGGAGAGGAGGAGCAGGACGATCAGGGCCAAGGGGAGGGCGATCCCCCCGGTATGGCTCAGCGGAGACAGCCCGAGTCCCACGGGTCTAGGGAACCCGGAGGGGGGCTACGCCCCCCTTCCGGACCTCCCCCCAAGGAACTGCGCGGGCGAAGCCCGCGCTCGGAGTGGACCCGGCAATGGTGGGCGAGCTGTCAGGAGCGCGAGAGCATTCAACCCTGTTACTCCGACACGCGCCTAGCGCGAGGCGATCAGCGTGGCGAGCGAGACCGCGGTCTCGCCCACGGCGATCCCGGCCGGTGATGCGCGGTAGAAAACGGTCACCTTGACCGATCTCGCGTCGGCGGGGTCGGCGCCGGTATCGAGGATCGTGACCTCCCGGCGGTAGCGGGCGTAGCCGGTGATCGAGTCGTAGGGCTCGGTGGGAAAGCTGGCCGCCGTGACGTTGGCCAGCCCGCGGGCGGGGTCGGAGCTGACCGCGAAGGCCTTGACCTCCTCCAGCCGCTGCACCGCCAGGAAGACCGCCGTGCTCGACTGGCGGGCAGCCTGGATCCCGTCGAACGCCACCGGGAATGTCGAGAGGAACGCCGTCAGCCCGACAGCCAGGATCGCCAGGGCGATCCCGATCTCGACCAGAGTCAGCCCGGTCTCCGCCTGCCGCCAGCCCTGGAGCCCCGCCGGGAGAGGCATCAGCGGTTTCTGAGCCTGACCTGGGTCCCCATCGTCGCGACGCCCGGCGAGGGTCCGACGTGGACCGTCAGCGCGATGACCACCGTGCGGATCGCCTCGGGGAGGGTGGTGGCCGCGCCCTCGGCGTCCAGGTAGCTGAACACCAGCCCCTCGACCCCTTCGATGACCGGCTGGGCACCTCCGCCGGCGTTCCGCCTGAGCGTCGTGCCGCGAAGCAGATACGTGACCGCCTCACCCGCGGCATCGATCACGCCGTTGCCGTTCAGGTCCTTCCGGATCGTGAGGCTCGTGGGGGTCGGGTCCACGACCGCGGCGAAGCCGGCGCCGGTGGGATCGAACCCCGCGGTCCGGATCTCCCGGGCCACGCGCTCTAGGGCAACGCGCGTGCGCTGCTGGGCGTCGAGCCGCGCGACAGCGAGGAGATAGCCCTGCTGGCCTCGCTCGAGGACGGTCAGCGTCGCCACCATCACGAGCCCGACCACCGCCAGAGCTACCAGGAGCTCGACCAGCGTGAATCCATCTGCCCGCATGACGCACCTCGCCGTTTCGATTTTAGGATCGGCGTCAAGCGGCGGATCGAGAGTCGCCGCGCAGGCCTCCGCTGTCAATGTCCAAAGTCCGATACACGTTGGGATGGCCGTTCAGTAATTTCCCTGAACCGCCTCTCCCCGATTCTCCTGGAGTGCCTGGCCACGAACCGCGCGTGATGGAGGGAACTCCCTCAGAAAAGTGGGTATTTACTCGCGCTCTCTCGCGGTGTCCTGGGATTGTGGGACACCGGCGCATGCTCGGTGAGATACCGCGACTCCGCGAGAGGTGAACCCGTCATGACGTGCGAGGAAGTCAGGGACCTAGTCGATGTGGGAGAGCCCTTGGATATTAACCTGCTCGTTGCGCAGAACCGGCACATCGATTCGTGCCCGAGCTGTCGGGCCGAATTCGCCGATGTTCAGGAGGTCCTTGAGATCCTCATCAGCCTCGGGCAGAAACTCCTCGATACTCCTCCCGATGATCTCGATGCGGAGGAGCGGGCGGTGAGGCGGATCTTCCTCCCACGCAGGGGCCACTGAACGAGCGGACGCAACCAATCCGACCCGTTCGCGGGCAAGCCGCGGACGGGTCTCTTGTTCCGTTCGAGCGCCTCTCAGGTCGGCGATCCACGTCGAGCGCTGCCGCCGGAGAGGCACAACCTGCCCGGCCCTCGTAGTCCTCGGTAGCCTGGGCGACCCCGCCTGCCCGGTTCCCGTCCTAGCCCTCTGAGCTCTTGCTCCTCGCTGTCAATGTCCAAAACCCGAGACAGGTCACGACCAACTTTGGGCGGGACGCGGAGAGAAACGGTGCGATACTACGGGCTGGCAGCCGAGGGACTCACGCCTTATGCCGCAGGCGGAACCCGGTGTTCAAGGAGGCACGTCATGACACACCACATCGCGATCATCCCGGGCGACGGGATCGGGAAGGAGGTCGTGCCCGAGGGCATCCGCGTCCTCGAGGCTGCCGCCCGGCGCTTCGGGTTCGACCTCGCCTGGACCACCTTCGACTGGAGCTGCGAGGGGTACGCGAAGACCGGTCGTATGATGCCCGAGGACGGGCTCGACCGGCTCAAGGCCTTCGACGCGATCTTCCTCGGCGCCGTGGGCTTCCCCGGCGTGCCCGACCACGTCTCGCTCTGGGGGCTCCTGATCCCGATCCGGCGCACGTTCCGTCAGTACGTGAACCTGCGTCCCGTGCGGCTCCTCAGGGGCGTGAGATCGCCGCTCGCCGGGCGCGTGCCGGAGGAGATCGACCTCGTGATCGTGCGCGAGAACAACGAGGGCGAGTACTCCGAGATCGGCGGCCGCCTCTACCGCGCGACGCCCGAGGAGCTGGTCGTGCAGCAGGCGGTGTTCACGCGCCACGGCTGCGACCGGGTCATGCGCTACGCCTTCGAGCTGGCGATGCGGCGACCCGAGCGGCACGTGACCTCGGCGACCAAGTCGAACGGCATCATCCACAGCATGCCGTACTGGGACGAGCGGTTCGCCGCGATGGCGAAGAACTATCCGGAGGTGCGGACCGACCAGTACCACATCGATATCCTGAGCGCGCACGTCGTCCAGCACCCGGACTGGCTCGACGTGGTCGTGGCGTCGAACCTTTTCGGCGACATCCTGTCCGACCTCGGTGCCGCGGTCGCCGGCTCGATCGGCCTGGCGCCGGGCGCCAATATCAACCCGGAAAAGGACTACCCGTCGATGTTCGAGCCGGTGCACGGCTCCGCGCCCGACATCGCCGGGCGCGGTCTCGCCAACCCGATCGGCCAGATCTGGTCCGGCGCCATGCTCCTGGAGCATCTGGGACACCCCGACGCGGCCCGCGCCATCGTCGCGGCGATCGAGAGCCTGCTGGCGGAGGGCAAACTGCTCACCCGCGACCTGGGGGGCAAGGCCACGACCGCGGAGCTAGGCAAGGCTATCGCCGCCCTCGTCTGAGGATGCCGTCGCGGCTTCCCCGCCTCACCTCCGGTCCCCCAGCATGATGGCGCCCGCCGCGGCGAGCCGCTCGATCTCGGCGGGCGACCACCCGAGCTCCTCGAGCACCTCCCGGGTATGCTCGCCCAGCCGCGGCGCAGGCCGGCGAGGGGTCCCGGGCGTCGCGGACGCCCTGAACGGGAGACCCAACATTCGCACCCGGCCGTGCCCGGGCTGCTCCAGCTCGGTGACGAGGCCGAGATGGCGGACCTGGGGATCCTCGAAGACCTGGTCGAACTCGTAGATCGGTCCCGCGGCGATCGCTGCCGCCTCGAAGCGCGCCACCCACTCCGCGGTGGATCCCTGCGCGAGGGCCGTCTCGATCCGCGCCTTCAGTTCGGCGTGGTTGGCGAGGCGATCGGCGTTGGTCTCGAACCGCGGGTCCGTCGCCAGGGCCTCGTCGGCAAGGACCCGGCAGAAGCGCCCCCACTGACCAGGATTCATCAGGACCACATCACTGGCGCTCCAGGAAGCCCTCGGTCATCGCGCTCACCTCCGGGATCGCGGTCCGCGCGATGGTGTTGATCCGGGCTTTGGCCTCTGCCAGGGGCCGGAACGGCTTGGCCGCCAGCAGCTCGGCGTACTCGCGCACCGCCATCTCCAGTACCGCCCCGGGCACGACGCGGTGGACCAGCCCGAGGGCCTGAGCCTCCGCCGCCGAGTAGCGACGCCCCTCGAGGATGATCTCCTTGGCCCGCGCAGGCCCCACGAGGCGAATGAAGCGCGCCGTGGAGCCGACCCCGAGTGGCACTCCCAGATCCACCTCCGGGATCCAGAGCTCGGCCTCAGCCGCGGCCCAGCGGAAGTCGCACGCCAGCGTGAGCCCGAAGCCTCCGCCCACGGCGTGCCCGTTGATCATCGCGACCGTCACCTGCTCCAGGTTCTCCAGGAGCGAAGTGACGCGCTCGAACAGCCGACGGAACTGGCTTTTCCTCCCGAGGAACACACGGCGGCGCTCCTCAGGCGACATGGTCCCCTTGAACGGGGCGTCGGCACCCGCCGAAAAGACGGGCGGTGCGCCGGTCAGAATGACGACGCGGCTCTCCGCGTCGTCGTGAAGCTCGGCGAAGGTTGCGGCCAGATCCCGCAGCATCTCGTCGCTGAGCGAGTTCCGCCGATCCGGCCGGTTCAGCGTGACCGTCGCAATCCGGCCGGCGCGGGCCAGCATCACGTTCTGGGCCATGGCCAGCTCCTCGTGCGTGACCGCAAACCCTTTGTTTCCGCCACCGCCTGCTCCCGCCCGCACCGCAGGTCCGTCTCGCGGTGCGGGGCGCTCATCGGCGCGAAGGGGTAGGCCTACGCGGTCTGCCAACCGGGATTCGTGACGTCGCGAGGATCGAAATGGTTCTCCTGCTCGATGATCTTGCCCTCGCGGTTCACGGTGAAGCGGTCCGCAACCCGTAGCGTCGCCGGCGGCTTGACGGCGACCACCTCGACCAGGGCTTCGCTGCAGATGGCCGTCAGGGAATCGTTGATGTAGTGATCGAGGACGGTCACTTTTCCCACTGCGGGAACGAGCGGCGGCCACCAGACGGTCTGCAGCGCCTCTCTGCCGACCAGGGGCCGGTTGACCCCCCCGGGCGCGAGCGGCGCGCGCAGCGTGACCTTCTCGTCGTACGGGATCAGCGCGAAGTCCTTCCGGCTGAGCGCCTCGAAGTATTGGTCGGCCACGGCCCGGAGCTGCGCCCGGCGCTGCGCGGACGAGGCCTCGGCCGGCACGTGGTAGAACTCCCACTGGACATTGTCAGGATCGCGGAAACACACGTAGTCCTTGTCCAGGGTCGGATCGCGCTCGATCCCGGCGGTGGGGACACGAGCGCTCCGCAGCATCTCGACCGCCTTGTCCAGTTCACCCCGGTCGCCCACGTGGAAGGCCACATGGTCGAAGCCGACCCGCGTGTCGATGACCCGGTCATTGGGCGGGGTGCCGGGGTTCGGCGGCCACAGCACCACGAACGTGGAGCCCACCGTGAAGTAGAGGAGCTTCCCCAAATCCTGGATGTCGAAGCCGAGCACGTCGCCGTAAAAGTCGCATGCTCGCTTGAGGTCGTTCACGCGCAACGACACGTGATGAATGCTCTCCGTACGGATCCTCATGCCGGTCCTCCTTTCGCCGACAGGGGCCGAAGGCGGGACGAGAAGAGCGCCCTTTCCGCTTCGCGCCCATCGTTCTCCAGCTAGCGCGCCTCCAAAGTGGACAGGGCTGCGTTGAGGAAGCCTCTCCGGACGGTCTCGTCGTCAAGGCCGGCGGCCAGTCGTTGCACAATCGCTTTGCCCGCGACGAAGTGATCTTCTGCTTCCGTGAGACGGCCCTCGGCCTGACAGAGCGCCGCCAGCGCCGCGTGGGCCTCCCAGGCCACCCCGGGGAGGCCGACCTTCAGTGCGACGTCCAGCGCCAAGCGCAGCGCAGTCTGAGCGGCCTCCGGCTCGGCGCAGGCTGCCCGGCACTCGCCGATGACGAGGGATGTCTGCGCGATCGCCTCTTTCCAACCGCAGCTCTGGGCGGCAGCGAGTATCGGCGAAAGGAGCCGGTCAGCCCGCCCGGCTTCCCCGCGGGCCAAGTGAACCCGCGCGACCGCCGCATATGCGGGCGCCCCCAGCACGAAAGCGGTGCCTGGTGGGGTGGTAATCTGCCGCATGAGGGCCTCCGCCCGCTCGACGGACGCCAGCGCCTCCTCCGCATCACCCCGAAGCCACCGGGCCCACGCAAGGTGGCCCACACCGTTAACCGCGTGGATCAGCGCCCCTGCCCGTTCAGCCGCCTCGTAGCCGCGCTGGAGGTGCTGAACCGCCTCGTCCAGGGCGTACACCTCGTAGAGCGTCCAGCCCACGAAGGTCTCACCCCACGCAACCCATTCCGCGTGACCGAGCTCCTGAGCCAGGTTCACAGCCTGCCGCCCGGCGGCGAGGGCGCGGGCGTACTCTCCCCGACTTCGGTGAATCCAGCACTGGAAGGCCAGGTGCATCGGTTCGTTTCCCCGGTCACCGATACGACGGTTGACGGCAAGAGCTTCCTCGACACGGGCAAGCGCCTCGTGCCATCCTCCCGCGCCCATGGGGACGTAACACGATTGGATGAGCGCGAACTGGAGGTACCAGAGATCCCCGTGACTTCGGTGGATCTCTATCAGCTGCCGGCTGATCTCGTCGTTGGCTTTGAAGTCACCGATCATGACGGCGACGATGAGCCAGCTGTCCATGGCGATGGCCAGGGGCCGCGTGCTCCCCAGCTCGCGGGCCAGTCGGAGTCCCAGCTGCGCGTAGTCCAGTGCGCGGTCGAGCTCCAATCGATTCGTGTACACGATGGAGAGCCGACTCAGAACGCTGACCTGCCCGGCTCGGTCGTCAAGGGCGTTGGCGATCCGAAGCGCCGCTTCGAGGTAGGGGATGGCCGCGCGGTAATCGGCCGCCCCGGCGAGGAGGAAGCCGAGCTCATTGAGGGCCTGCATCTCGATGGCCTGATCTCCAGCGAGCTGCGCCCCTCGCCACGCCGCCTCGAAATCGGCCCGAGCGCGGGAGATGTCGCCGGACTGAGCATAGACCTCTCCGCGCTTCAGGTGGAAAACATAGACCGCGCGATCCGCCAGCGGGAGCTTGAGAAGCGTGGCCACGTCCAACGCGCCGGTGTACTGCTCGAGCGCCTCCTGCCCGGCATAAAGCTGCCGTGCGGCGTCGGCGGCTTGGCCGTGATAGGTCAGGGCCTTCGCAAGCTCGCCCGCAGCCTGGTAATGGTAAGCCAAGATTCCGTACGGCTTCTCCTCGGGGTAGAACGACTCCAGTGCCTGCCCAGCCGCTGCATGGAGGGCCTGACGGCGGGCTGATAGGAGACTTGAATAGGCCACTTCCCGCGTCAGCGCGTGCTTGAAGGTGTATTCCAGATCAGGAAAGAGGCTCGCCTCATAGATGAACTCGGCAGCCTGGAGCTGAGTACAGCTGCGCCGGAGCTGCTCCTCAGGAAGCTCGGCAATGGTCGCGAGGAGACGATAGCGTACGGTATGGCCTATGACTGCTGCGGTCTGAAGAACTGCCTTCGCCTCGGGCGGGAGCCGGTCGATCCGGGCGGCCAGCACCGCCTGCACGGTGGCGGGCACCTGGATGCTCGGAAGGGCCTGGGCCAGATGATAAGCGCCCCGCGCGCCGACCAGCACCTGCGTCTCCGCCAGGGTGCGGACACTCTCCTCCAGGAAAAAGGGGTTGCCCTCGGTCCTGGCGATCAGGATCTGCTTGAGGGGCTCAAGCCCGGGGTCGGTCCCCAGGAGGGCCCGGAGGAGCTCCTCGGCGCTCTCGGCCGGGAGCGGGTCGAGCCGGAGCTGGGCGTAGTAGGTCTTCGATCCCCAGCGGTGCTCGTACTCGGGGCGGTAGTTGACCAGCAAGAGGATCCGGGCCGTCGGCAGGCTCTCGACCAGGCTGTCGAGCAGGGCCTGGGTCTCGGAGTCGATCCAGTGGAGGTCCTCGAAGACGAGCAGCAAGGGCTGGACCTGGCTCTCCCGGAAGAGGACGCGCTTCACCGCCTCCAGCATCCGCTGCCGCCGCCCGGGAGGATTGAGCGTCTCCCACTGGGGGTCCTCGACCGGGACATCGAGGAGGCTGAGAACGGCCGGCAGGGTGGGCTCCAGGACCCGATCCAGGGCGAGAAGCTTGCCCGTGACTTTCTCGCGGATTTTCCGCTGCTCATCGCGCGCCTCGAGCTGAAAGTAGGCCTTCAGGAGGTCAATCACGGGCAGATACGGGGTGGCTTTCCCGTAGGAGACCGAGCCCGCTTCCAGGATGAGCCAACCGTGGGCGCGATGGGAGCGGGTCACCTCCCAGACCAGGCGCGACTTGCCCACGCCGGGCTCGCCCACGACGGCGACCACCTGGCCCTGTCTGGCGGCGGCGCGCGTGAGGGCCTGGCGGATCTGCTCGATCTCGGCCTCCCGGCCGACAAACCGGGTGAGCCCGCGCGCCGCAGCGGCCTGGAGCCGCGAGCGCCGCGGACCAGCCCCGACCAGCTCGTAGACTTCCACCGGCGCCTCAAGTCCCTTCACCGGCACGGGCCCCAGGGGCTTGACCTCGACGTAGCCCTCGGCCAGCCGGAGGGTGTCGGCTGTCAACCGGATGCTGCCCGGCGGGGCGAGCTGTTCCATCCGCGCTGCCAGGTGCGTCGTCTGCCCCACCGCCGTGTAGTCCATGTGGAGGTCGCTGCCGATGGCGCGCACGACAACCTCGCCCGAGTTGAGGCCGACCCGGATGTGTACCTCGATCCCGTGGGTGCGCCGGACGTCTTCGGCATAGCGGCGGAGGGCCACTTGCATGTCGAGGGCCGCGTAGCAGGCCCGCACCGCGTGGTCCTCGTGGGCGAGAGGGGCACCGAAGAGCGCCATGATCCCGTCGCCCATCACCTGGTTTACAG
>JACQWB010000033.1 GCA_016209385.1 Candidatus Rokuibacteriota bacterium | reverse complement strand
GCGCGAGGCCACCTGCGTCATCGCGCCCGGCGGCCGCTGCCGCGTGGATCGGCATCTGACGCTGGTCGTCGATCTTCGAGGGTAACGAGACGTCAGGCAGCGGAGAGGCCGGCAAGGATCCCAATGAGCACCATGAGCTTCGATCCGGTCACGCTCGAAGTCTGCTGGAACCGGCTGATCGGCGTCGTGAACGAGCAGGCGGCAGCGCTCCAGCGGACCAGCTTCACCTCCGTCGTGCGCGAGGCCGGCGACCTCTCCGCCGGGGTCTTCGACCGCCGCGGCTTCATGGTCGCCCAGGCCGTGACGGGCACACCGGGCCACATCAACTCCATGGCGCTGGCCATGCGCCACTTCGTGGATGCCTATCCGATCGAGACGCTCTTCCGGGGCGACGTCCTGATCACGAACGATCCGTGGAAGACCTCCGGCCACCTCAACGACGTGACCGTCTGCTCCCCGATCTTCCGGGGCGACGACCTGGTCGCCTTCTTCGCCTCCACCTGCCATACGGCCGACATCGGCGGCCATGTCCTCTCGGCCGAGGCGCGCGAGGTCTACGAGGAAGGGTTCTTCATCCCTATCATGAAGCTCTACGAGGCCGGGAAGCCCAACGAGAGCCTGATCCGGCTGATCCAGGCCAACACGCGCGTGCCCGATCTGGTCCTGGGAGACTTTCACGCCCAGGTCGCCGGCGGTGACGTGGGTGGTCAGCGGCTCCTCGAGTTCATGGGGGAGTTCGGACTTTCTCGGCTCGAACCGCTCGCCGACGAGATCATCGGCAGGACCGAGCGGGCGATGCGCGAGGCGATCCGGCGGCTCAGGCCCGGCGCCTACGAGTACACCATCACCTCGGACGGCTTCGACGCCCCGATCACGATCAAGGTCCGCTGCGAGGTCTGCGGCGACGAGCTGTGGATCGACTACACGGGCTCCTCGCCCGAGAGCCGGCGCGGGATCAACGTGGTCCTGAACTACACCCAGGCCTACACCACCTACGGCGTCAAGGTGATCGTGAGCCCGGATGTCCCCAACAACGAAGGCGCCTTCCGCCCGCTCCGGATCATCGCTCCCGAAGGCTCCATCCTGAACGCGCGGCACCCGGCGCCGGTGGCCGCGCGCCACGTGGTGGGCCACTTCCTCCCCCACGCGGTGGCGGGCGCCCTCGCCCAGGCGCTCCCCGATCGCGTCATGGCCGAGGGCTCGGCCAACATCTGGGGGGTCCAGGTCGCCGGCAAGGACCTGAGCGGGGCGCCGTTCACGTACATCTTCTTCACCTCCGGCGGGACCGGGGCCCGCGCGACGAAGGACGGGCTCTCGGCCACGGCCTTCCCCTCGGGCGTCCTCGGCACGCCCGTGGAGGTCATCGAGTCCCTCTCCCCGCTCCTCGTCGAGAAGAAGGAGCTCAGGCCCGATTCCGGCGGCCGGGGAAAGTACCGGGGCGGCCTGGGGCAGACGATCGCGTTCAGGGTCAGGACGCGCGAGCCGTTCGTCTGCTCGATCCTCTGCGACCGGACACGGACTGCCGCCCAGGGCTTCTTCGCGGCCGGCGCGGGCGCACCCGGCGAAGTGTGGATCAATGGCGGGCGGCCGGACAATCCGAAGGCCGAGCAGATCCTCGGGCCCGAGACGCGCGTCGAGATCCGGCTGCCCGGGGGCGGCGGCTACGGCGAGCCGGCGCAGCGGGATCCCGAGCTGGCCCGGCGCGATGCCGAGGCGGGCTACGTCACCCGCGCGCCTTGACATCTCCCTGCACCGGCCGATAGAATTCCCCCGCAAACCCCACGACACGTCTCACCAGGAGGTTCCCATGAAACCGTTGCGGATCGCGTGCTCCCTCGTACTGCTGCTCGGGCTCGCAGCCGTTCCCGCCACCGCCCAGCCCAAGGAGGTCGTCATCGGCGTCATCTACCCGATGTCGGGCCCGGCGGCCCAGGCCGGTGTGGACAACAAAGCCGTCTTCGAGCTGGCGCGCGACATCGCCAACGGGGAGGCGGACATCGCGTTCCCCTTCTACCAGCGGCTCAGAGGGATGCCGGGGCTCAAGGGCGCCAAGATCCGGCTGATCTTCACGGACCACCAGGGCAAGCCCGATGTGGGCCAGGCCGAGGCCGAGCGCCTCATCACCCAGGAGAAGGTCCACGCGCTGGTCGGCTCGTGGCACAGCGCCGTGACGGCGACGGCGAGCCAGGTCGCCGAGCGATTCGGGATCCCCTTCCTCAACCCCGAGTCCTCCTCCCCGGGACTGACCCGCCGCGGCTTCAAGTGGTTCTTCCGGACCTCCCCGCACGACGAACACTTCACCCAGGTCATGTTCGACTTCTTCCGGGACCTCGAGAAGAAGCGGGGGATGAAGCTCAAGACCCTGGGCATCACCTACGAGGACACGCTCTTCGGCGTGGACAGCGGCAAGGTGATGAGGGAGCTGGCGAAGAAGTACGGCTACGAGGTCGTGGTGGACCTCCAGTACCGCGCCCGGTCCACCTCGCTCGTGGCCGAGGTGCAGAAGCTCAAGGCTGCGAGCCCCGACGTCTGGATGCCGACCTCGTACCAGACCGACGCCATCCTCTTCGTCAAGCACTCCCAGGAGCTGGACTATAACCCGAGGATGATCATGGCGCAGAACGCGGGCCACATCTCGCCCGACTTCATTCAGGCCGTGGGAAAGGAGGCCGAGGGGACCATGACCCGGGCGCCGTTCTCGACCGACCTGATCGCCAGGCGGCCCGTGGCCAAGGCGCTCAACGAGCACTACAAGAAGCGGGCCGGCAAGGAGCTCTACGACTTCCCGGCGCGCGCCTTCACCGGGATGATGACGCTCCTCGACGCGATCAACCGGGCCGGTTCCACCGACCCGGAGGCGATCCGGAAGGCGCTGGCCGCCACCCACATCCCCGGCGACCAGCTCATCATGACGTGGGAGAACATTCGCTTTGACGAGACCGGGCAGAACACCGGCGTCAAGGGGATCATCCTCCAGCTCCGGGGCGGCAAGTACCACACCGTCTACCCCTTCGACTTCGCCACGCGGGACGTCCTCTACCCGATCCCGAAGTGGTCTGAACGGAAGTGACCGGGTGGGCTACAGCACCAGGGGAAGGCGGCGGCTCAGGGTGATCTCCCGCGGCGTGACCCGGGCGCGGTAGGCGAGGATCCCGACGCCTGCTCGGTGGGCGCGGCGGAGCCAGCGGCCATAGACCGGATCGATCTCGTCGGCGGGGCGGAAGGCGATGCAGTCGCCGCGCTGGACGACGAACACGAGCGCGGCGCGGTGCCCTCGCCGCCTGAGGCGGATCAGCTCCTTCACGTGCTTCGTCCCGCGCTCGGTGACCGCATCGGGGAACGCCGCGATTCCGTCGAGCCTCAGGGTCACGCTCTTCACCTCGACGTAGCAGCGCTCGTCCCCCCGCTCGAGGCAGAGGTCGAGCCGGCTCCGCGGGTTGATCCTCACCTCGCGCCTGATCCGATCGTAGCCCTGGAGCTCCTCGATCACGCCGCGCGCGATCGCCTCCTCGACGAGTCGGTTCGGGTGCATGGTGTTGACGCCGACCCAGACGCGCCCCACGCGAATCATCTCCCACGTGTACGTAAGGCGCCGCCCCTGGGCGGGATGATGGGAGAGAAGGACCGCGCTCCCTGGCGCCGTGCATCCGATCAGGCTCCCCGAGTTGGGACAGTGGGCGGTGACCACGCGCCCGCCCCTGAGGCGTACTTCAGCCAGGAACCGCTTGTAGCGGCGAATCACGACGCCCGGGATGAGGGGAGACGGGAAGCGCATTACGGGGCACGGTCACAACGCCGCATCGTATCATACATTTTCAGGTTGATGATACATACATTTCCAGATAAAATGTATGATCGAACCGGGGTGGAAGTTGCCGATGCGAACGACCGTGAACCTTCCAGACGACCTTCTCACGGAGGCCATGAAGCTCTCCCAGGAAAAGACCCGCACGGCGACAATCGTCGCCGCGCTGCGGGAGTATATCAGAGCGCGGCGCGTCGAGCGACTGATCGCCCGTCGAGGCAAGCTGGAGTTTACTGGCCACTGGGAACGAGGCCGACATGCCCGATAGGGTCCTGGTGGATACTTCGGTCTGGGTGGATTTCTTCAGGAACCTTCGAGCTCCCGTGGGTGAGACCATCTCCGCGCTCCTTCGGCGCGGCGAGGCGTGCTACACGGGCCTTATCGAGGTGGAATTGTATCGGGGAGCTAAAGGGCAGGCAGAGCTGGACTCGCTTGACATTCTGTTCAAGACGATTCAGCGTCTCCCCGTCTCCGACTCTCTCTACAGAAAAGCCGGGCAGCTCTGCTATCGTCTTGCCAGGAAGGGAATTACGGTTGGGACCGTGGACGCGATGATCGCGACGGTGGCCCTCGAATACAATTGCCGCTTGCTGTCTCTGGATCAGCACTTCAGAGAGATTCAGCCGCACTGTCAGCTCAAGCTCATCGCGGTGTGACTGCGCGCCGGTCTCGCCCGTCCGCCGAGGGCGTGCTCCCGTGACCGTCGAGGTCCTCCTCCAGGCTGCCGTCAGCGGCCTCCTGATGGGCTTCGTCTACGCCCTGATCGCCGCCGGGCTCTCGCTCATCTTCGGGCTGATGGAGATCGTCAACTTCGCCCACGGCGAGTTCCTCATGCTGGCCATGTACACGGCCTTCTGGTCGTGGGCGCTCTGGCGGCTCGACCCGCTCCTCTCGCTCCCGCTCAGCGCGGCGGTCCTGTTCCTGCTTGGGGTGCTCACTTACAAGGGCGTCATCCGCTGGATCCTCGAGGCCCCCATGCTGGCCCAGATCTTCGCCACCTTCGGCCTGGCGGTCTTCCTCCGGAGCCTGGCCCAGTTCCTCTGGGGCGTGGACTTCAGGCTGATCCAGGACCCGCTCGTGAAGGGGCGCGTCTCGCTCGCCGGGCTCTACATCGGCCTCCCCCAGCTCATGGCCAGCCTCGCCTGCCTGGCCGCCTTCGGCTTCCTCTACTGGTTCATCACCCGCACCGAGACCGGGCTCGCGCTCCAGGCGACCGCCCAGGACCGTCAGGCTGCTTCGCTCATGGGGATCGACACGGAGCGGATGTTCGCCCTGGGCTGGGGGATCGGCGCAGGCTGCGTCGGGGTCGCCGGCAGCCTCCTGACCACCTTCTTCTATATCTTCCCCGACGTGGGCGGGACCTTCGCCCTCCTGGCCTACGTCGCGGTCGCCCTGGGCGGCTTCGGAAACGTCCCTGCCACGCTGGCCGGCGGCATCACAGTCGGGCTCGTCGAGGTGCTGGGAGGCCTTCTGATCGCCCCGGCTTTCAAGTACGCGATCGTCTTCCTCCTCTACCTGGTCGTGGTCCTCTGGCGCCCGCAGGGCCTCTTCGGAAAATTCTGATGGCCCGAGCTGAGCGGGAACGCTGATGGCCCGGCCGGCGCGCGGAACGACGGTGCGGTGGCTTGCGGCCAGCGCCCTGCTTGCAGCACTCCTCGCCTTCCCCTTCGTCTTCACCCGGCCCTTCCCCCGCCACGTCATGATCAGCATCTTCCTCTACGCCATGCTCGCGCAGGCATGGAACATCCTGGCGGGCTACTGCGGCCAGATCTCCCTCGGGCACGCGGTCTTCTTCGGCATCGGCGCCTACACCTCAACGCTCCTCGTGCGCCACGCGGCTCTCACGCCGTGGCTCGGCATGCTCGCCGGGGCCGCCGTGGCCGGCCTCGTCTCCCAGGCCATCGGCTTTCCGGTGTTCCGGCTGCGCGGCCACTACTTCGCCATCGCCACGATCGCCGTTGGCGAGATCGTCCAGACGCTGTTCATCAACTGGGACTGGGCGGGAGGTGCGCGCGGGCTGTTCGTCCCCCTCCAGCGTCCGGATCGCTTCGTCCACTTCCAGTTCCACGAGTCGAAGCAGAACTACTACTTCGTCTCACTCGCCTTCCTCGCGCTGGCCCTCGGCCTCGCACGACTCCTCGAGCGCTCCCGCGCCGGCTATTACTTCCGCGCGATCCGGGAGGACCAGGAGGCGGCGGCGAGCCTCGGGGTCGACGTGACGCGCTACAAGCAGCTCGCCATGGGGATCTCGGCGATGCTCACCGCCCTGGGCGGGAGCTTCTACGCCCAGTACATCCTCTTCATCGACCCGGAGTCAGTTTTCCCGCTCTCGCTCTCGATCCTGATCTGCCTGATCGCCGTTCTGGGCGGCGTGGGCACGCTCTGGGGGCCGCTCCTGGGCGCCGCCGTCCTGGTGCCGCTCTCTGAGGGGACGCGCGTCCTCCTGGGCGGTGGCGGGAAGGCGCTGGACCTCTTGATTTACGGCGGGCTGATCGTGGTGATCGCGGTGGTCCAGCCCGGAGGGCTGATCGCGCTGCTCCGCCGGCCGTGGGGGCGCACGTCGTGAGCCTGCTCTCGGTAGTCGGCCTCACCAAGCGCTTCGGCGGCGTGACGGCCAACCGGAACGTCTCCCTCGAGATGGCGTCGGGAGAGCTCGTCGGCATCATCGGGCCCAACGGCGCCGGCAAGTCCACCCTCTTCGACGTAATCACCGGCTTCTACCAGCCCGACGCCGGGGAGATCCGCCTCGACGGCCAGCCACTGACCGGGCTCAGGCCGGACCAGGTGAGCCGCCTCGGTGTCGGGCGGACATTCCAGAAGCTCCGTCCCTTTTCGGGAATGACGGTGCTCGAAAACGTGATGGTCGGCGCCCTCCAGAGGTATCCGGCCGTCAAAGAGGCCAGGACTCGCGCGCTCGAGATCCTGGACCGGGTAGGGTTGGGCGGCAAAGCCGATGCGCACGCCCGCACGCTCTCGACGGGGCAGCGGAAACGGCTCGAGCTCGCCCGGGCCCTGGCGACAGAGCCGAGGCTCCTGCTCCTGGACGAGGTGACCGGCGGCGTGGACCAGGCAACGATCCCCGGCCTCGTTGAGCTGATCCGGGAGCTGCACCGGCGCGGAACCTCGCTGGTAGTGATCGAGCACAACATGCGGGTCATCATGGCGATGGCCCAGCGGATCGTCGCCCTCCACCTGGGAGAGGTGATCGCTGACGGCCCGCCCGAGGCGGTCATGCGCGACCGCCGCGTCATCCAGGCGTACCTGGGCGAGGCCTATGCCAACTCGGCGGGGGGCTTCGCCGACCCTCGAGCCGCCGAACCATGAGCGCGATGCTCCAGGCCGAGGGGCTCAACGTCGCCTACGGGGACTTCCAGGTCTTGTGGGAGGCCCGGCTCCGCGTGGACAACGGCGAGATCGTCTGCCTCCTGGGGCCCAACGGCGCCGGCAAGTCCACGCTGATGAACACGCTCTCGGGCCTGATCCGCCCGTCGAGCGGGCAGGTGGAGTTCAGGGGACGACGGATCGACGGCCTCGCGCCCCATGCCATCGTGGGCCAGGGGCTGGCACACGTCCTGGAACGCCGACGGCTCTTCCCGCACCTCACCGTCCGCCAGAACCTCTGGCTCGGCGCGTACCACAGGGCGGCGAAGCCGCACCGCGCGGAAAACCTCGAGTGGGTGGAGGGGCTCTTCCCGTTCCTGAGGGCCCGCGCCCGCCAGCTGGCGCACACGCTCTCCGGCGGCGAGCAGCAGATGGTGGCGATCGCCCGCGGGCTCATGGCCAAACCCGTTTGCCTGATGATCGACGAGCCGTTCCTCGGGCTGGCTCCCGCAATCGTACGACAAATTTCAGACGTGATCAGGCAGATCAGCGAGCGCGGGATCACGGTGCTCTTCATCGAGCAGAATGTCGAGCTGGCCCTCCGCCTGGCCCATCGGGGGTACGTGCTCGAGAGCGGTCGCACGATCCTGGAGGGATCCGCGCGCGACCTCCTCCAGTCGGCGGAGGTCAAGCGCATCTTTCTCGGAGTCTAAGGGGTGTCGCAATGACGCCCTTCGAGCGCGCACCCACGCCGAAGGCGTGGGTGTCCCCCTCCGACCGACTCAGCGCGCCCGCGCGAGGGCGCGGCTCACCACGGTCGCGACCTGTTCGGTCTCGAACGGCTTGAACAGGACGAGGTCCACGTCCCGGGATTCGGACGTGGCCGGCTCCTGCTGATCCAACCAGCCGGTGACGAGGATCACCGGCGTCCCGCGGCTGATGGCCTTGATCTGGTCCGCCACCTGCCAGCCACTCGCCCCCGGCATCGCGAGGTCGGTGAAGACCAGGTCGTGGCGGCCTGCCTGAAACATGGACAACCCCTCGGCGCCGTCGGCCGCTTCGCTCACGGTGTGACCCTGGCCGGCGAGGATCTCTGCCAGCATCGCCCGGACCTCCGGCTCATCGTCGATGACCAGGATCCGGGCGGGGGACGGCTGGGCCGGGGGCGCGGCGGGTGGGGGAGGCGCCGCGGCGGCGAACGGCACGCTGATGGTGACCGCGGTGCCCTTCCCCGGGCCGCTCTCGATCGCGATCTCTCCGCCGTGGCGCTTGATGATCCCGTACGTGAAGCTCAACCCGAGCCCGCGGCTCTTCGGACCCTTCGTGGTGAAGAAGGGCTCCATGACCCGCTGCCGCACCTCTTCGGACATCCCGACGCCGGTGTCCGCCACGGTGCAATGGACGCGCCCGCCGGCGGTCCGGGTCTTCACGCTGATCCTTCCGCCCTCGGGGAGCGCGTCGATCGCGTTGAAGACGAGATTCAGGAAAACCTCCCTCAGCGATCCGAGGTCCCCGGTCACGGACGGGATCGGCCCTGCCTCCAGAGCCGCCTGGATCTGAATGCCGCGGACCTGGGCCTGAGCCTGCCAGAGCGGCCGGGTCAGCTCCAGCACCTCGCGGGCGAGGTGGTTCAGATCCACCGGGCCGGTCTCCAGGACCGGCTGCATCCGGCCGAAGCCGTGCACCCGCCGGACGACTTCGGCACCGTCCAGCGCCGCGCGCTCGACGATCTCCAGGGACCGGCGCATCTCGGGGTCTTCGAGCTTGCGGAGGAGAAGCTGGGTGCGGCCGAGGACCACAGCGAGCAGGTTGTTCAGGTGGTGGGCCATCCCCGACGCGAGCTCCCCCACCGCGCGAAGCGTCTCCCCCCGCACCAGGTGGTCTTGCGCCGCCTTCAGGTCATCGACCGCCTGCTGGAGGCTCTTCACGAGCCGCGCGTTCTCGAGCGCGACCGCCGCCTGGGAGGCGAACGCCGTGGCCAGCGCCAGATCCTCCCTCGAGAAGCCCTCCTCCCGCTTTGTCCGGATGCTCAGCACGCCCACGACCCGCTCGCCGACCTTGACCGGCACCCCGAGGAAGGCCCGGGCGCCGACGCGGCGGTAGGCCTCCTGATGCTCGGGGATCAGCCGGGGATCGTTCGCCGGGTCCATGACCAGGAGGGGCTCGCCGGTCGCCGCGACGATCCCCGTGAGGCTCTCCCCGATCTTCAGCCGCTCCACCGGCATCGCTTCCTTGGCATCGCCCCAGGTCCCCACGCGCATCAGCTCGTTCCCTTCCACGAGCCGGATGCCCACCGAGTTGGAATCGAGGAGCTGGCCGCAGGCTTCCGCGATGGCGCTGAGCAGCGACTCCAGCGCTTGGATGCGCGAGAGCTGCCGGCTGACCTGCAACAGAGCCTCGAGGCGGTCCTGGCCGGTCCTCAGCTCCTGGAGGAGCTGGGCGTTGCCGATGGCGATGGCCGCCTGGTCCGCCAGGAGACTCATCAGCTCTTTCTCCTCGGGGGCGAACTGGCGCCGGTCGTCGAAGAGGATGGCGAGGACCCCAACGACCCGTTCGCCCGAGATCAGCGGGAGCGCGGCGAACGCGTGAAGCCCGGCTTCCTTGGCCAGACGCGGCTCGAGGAAGCGCGGGTCCTCCTGGACGTCGATGACATACTCGGCCACGCGCGACTCGAAGACGCTCCCGACCACCCCCCGGCCGTACTGGATAGTGGGAAGGTCGACCATGAATCGCTCGGCCATCGCGTCGATGCCGAAGCTCACCCGGGCTCGGAGCCCCCCGCTGGCGGGATCGTCCACCCACACACGGGCCATCCTGGCCCCGAGGAGGGTGGCCGCGGCCTGTGCCACAGCGTGGAACACCTGCTGGCTGTCAGTGGCGGAGGTGATGAGGCGGGTCAGCGCGCTGAGCGCGGTAAGCTTCCGGGCACGCTCTTCCGCCTGGTGGTAGAGGCGAGCGTTTCTGATCGCGATGGCAGCCGGCGCCGCGAGCGCCTCGGCCAGGGCCACATCCTCGGGAGAAAAATCCCGCGGCTGGCGGCTCATCGCGGCCAGGATTCCCACCGGCGCATCCTCGATCAGCAGCGGGACCCCCAGGAAGGATACGAGGCCCTCTGCCATCATCCACGCGCGGTTCCTGAGCCGGGGATCCACTTTGAGGTCGGGAACAACCAGAGGCAACCGGTGCTCGACGATCCAGCCCACCAACCCCTCACCGGTCCTCAGGCTCATCCGGTACTCGCCGGGCTCCCGGGTCACGCCGGCCTGGGCCTTGAGGTGAACCTCGCCCGACGCACCTTCCCAGAGCCAGATCCGTACCACGTCCACCCCGAGGCGGGCCTGACCCAGCTCGGTGAACCGTTGGAGGACCTCGGACAGATCGAGGGTTCCGGTAAGCAGGCGCACCGCCTCTGAAAGGGCGAGGATCTCGCCCCCCGCCGGGGCCAGGGGCCCCGGCGCTGTCTGGTGGCCACGTTCTGGGTTCATGAGGCTAGTCCGTGAACTACGGGCCGACCGTGGACAGGTTAGCTCAAGACAGATGCGAGCGGAACAAAGAAATACGGGGTGGGCTGGTAGAGGGCCCGGAAGCTACGAACGAAGTCATGGCGAGCGGCATCAGCCGCCGAAGTCTTCAAGAACCTCCACGAAGGTGGTGGCGACGCGTGGGTCCCAGAACCCCGCATCCGTCTCCCGGAGAAGGATCGAGAGCGCCTCGGCATGAGCGAGCGGACCCTTGTACGGTCTGGCGGTGCGGAGCGCGTCGTAGACATCCACCGCCGCCATGATCCGGGCGCCGAGCGGGATCGCCTCGCCGGCGAGCCCGTCAGGGTACCCCGAGCCATCCCAGTGCTCATGGTGATGGTGGACGATAGATCTGACTCCGTCCAGGGTCCGGAGCCCTCGGATCAGATCGGCTCCCATGACCGGGTGGGCCTGAATCCGCTTCCGCTGCTCGCGGTCCAGGGGTCCGGGCTTGAGCAGAATCCCGTCCGGGACGGCGATTTTCCCCAGATCATGCAGGTAGCCCCCTAACCGGAGCGCTTTGAGCGTCGGCTCGTCCACCCCAAGGGCCTGCCCCAGAGCCACCGCGTACCGGGCGAGGCGTTCGCAGTGTCCGCCGGTGTAGGGATCTCTGGCCTCGATGGTCAACGCGAGCGTGGTAATCACGCTCTCCGCCCGCTCGAGCTGGTCAAGGAGCGACTTGACCCGGAGGAGCGCCGCCACCCGGGTCTGCAACTCGACGAAATCGAAGGGCTTCGCGAAGAAGTCGTCAGCTCCCGCAGCCAGCCCGGCCACGCGCGCCTGAAGATCGGCCACCCCGGTCAGCAGGATCACAGGGACGAGCTGAAACCGGGGATCGGCCTTCAGACGCGCGCACAGCTCCACGCCGCTCATCGCCCCCATGTGGACGTCCGTGAGGACCAGGTCCGGCACGGTCCGATCCACGAGCTTGAGCGCGGCTTCCGCGGAGGCCGCGGTCACGACACAGTAGCCCAGCGCCGTCAGATGTGCCTCGACGACTTCCCGCACTCGTGGCTCATCCTCCACCACCAGGACCATCGCTCGCTCTACGGGGGCCCCGCGGCCGGTAGGCCGGTTGAGATCCAAGACCGTCCCCTCCTTCGTGTCAACCTTCCGCATGGTTCGCCTCAGGTCGGGCTTGCCCCCCGACGACCCGAAGCTGGAATCGCGCTGCGGGTTCGCTCGATTCCCGGGGCTGGGCGATATCAGAGACGGTGCGGAGGATCTGCTTCACCTGAAACGGCTTGGCGATGAGGAAGTCCACGCCGTGGGTCTCCAGCTCCGCGGGCTCTATCCGGACACCCCACCCCGTGATGAGCGCCACCTTCAGATGAGGCCAGCGGGCCTTGATCCGATCCGCCACCTCCCACCCGGTCATGCCCGGCATCCCGAGGTCGGTGAGCACCACATCCACAGGCTGGCGCTCCAAGGTCTCCAGGCCCTCGGCTCCGCTTCCGGCCACACACATCTCATGCCCAGCGGCCGCCAGGATGTCCTGGAGTGTCTCCCGCACGTCGGCCTCATCGTCCACGACCAGGATGCGCAGACGTCCCCCTTGAGCGCGAGGCGTCTCCACAGCTCGGGGCGGGGGCGCAGGCCGAAGCGGAAGCCTGACCGTGAACGTCGTCCCCTGCCCTTCCTTGCTCTCCACAGTGATCTCTCCTTCGTGGCGGTGGATAATGCCGTAGCAGGCGCTGAGGCCGAGCCCGCTCGACTTCGGCCCCTTGGTCGTGAAGAACGGGTCGAAGATCCGCTGCCGGATTTCCGGCGACATGCCGACCCCTGTATCCCTGACTCCCAGACAGACCGCGCCATCGCCGGTCCAGCTTGACAGCGTGAGCGTGCCCCCGTGGGGCATGGCGTCGATGGCGTTGAATACGAGGTTCAGCAGCACTTCCCGAAGCTCGGCCGGGTTCCCCGCTACCGGCGGCACCCCACCGGTTTCCAGCACCACCTGAATCTCGTGGCCCTTGGCCTCGGCCTCGTCTTTCCACCGGTGGCGAGAGACCTCCACGGTCTGGACAAGCAGCTCGTTGACATCCACCGCCACGGCCTCCCCCGGTCGTGGCGTGGCGCGTGTGAACTCCAGCAGCCGGCGCACCGTCTCGGCCCCATCCAGCGCCGCCCGCTCCACCACCGTGAGGTTTCGCCGGACCTCCTTGGGAGGCACCTCGCCCTCATCGAGCTGCAGGAGCAGGTACTGGGTCCGCCCCAGGATGGCCGTGAGGAGGTTGTTGAAGTCGTGCGCCACCCCACCCGCCATTTCGCCCAGGGCGCGGAACTTCTCGGACCGGACGAGCTGCTCCTGAGTGTGTTGGACCTCCTCGTAGGATCGCTTCAGCTCGTCGAATAGGCGTGACCGCTCGATGGCGATGGCGGCCAGGTTGGCGAACTGAGCGAGGAGATCGACCTCCTGCGCAGTGTAGCGGTGAGTGGCCCGATAGTAGACCGACAGCGTCCCGATGGTCCGATCGCCGGACCGAAGCGCTACAACAACAGCGGAGCGGAGCCCCTCCGCCCGAGCTTCCTGCGGGTATGCGTAGCGCGGCTCTTGCTGCAGGTCCTCCACGAACACCGCTTGACCATCCTGAACGGCAAGCGCCATCACCCCTTCACCGGGCCGGACTGGTCCCCGGTTGGCAAAGGCTTCGCTCACCCCATGATGGGCCACCGCCTCCAGGAGGGTTCCTGAGCGATCCAGGAGGCGGATGGAGCTGGCATCGGCGCCTATCAGCTCGGGCGCCGACTTGGCCAGCTGGGGCAGGATATCGGCGAGGTTCAGGCTGGCGGTGGCCTGCCGCGCCGTCTCGAACAGGACGCTGAGGTGCGCGTTCTTCCGCGCGAGGTCTTCGTAAAGGCGGGCGTTGATATGACTTCCGCTGTCAAGTAGGTGATGACGCCAGGAGCGGTGGTCGTGTTCCTCCTTCATGGTGGTTGCTCGAACCATCGGAAGAGACGGAGCCTGTAACTGCGACGGTTGATCATGCTGATATCCGTGG
>JACQWB010000032.1 GCA_016209385.1 Candidatus Rokuibacteriota bacterium | reverse complement strand
AGGGTATCTCGACCACCACGTCGCCCTTGACCACCGCCTGGCAGCCGAGCCGGGAGTGGAGGGTGAGCCCCTAGGCCATGTCCAGGCGATCCTCCTCGTCCGGCTGCATCTCGGACAGCTTCTCGGCTCCTTCCTTCACGATCACGTGGCAGGTGGTGCAGGCGCAGTTGCCCCCGCAGTTGTGCTCGAGGTGGATGTTGTTCGCCAGGGCGATGTCGAGGACGGAGCCGGGGAGCCCGTGGTCCCCGAACGGGTACTTGGAGTCGTCCACCTCGACCGTGATGTTCAGCGGGAGAAACGTCACCTTGTGGATCGCCATCACGAGCCCTTCAGCGCCTCCGTCACCTTTCGCGAGGCCAGCGCCTCCTTGAGCGCGGCATCCATCAGCAGCTCGGCCAGATGGAGCGTCACCTGGTTGAGCCGACCCGTCCTCTCCCGGATCCGGTCTCGGTCATCCCCGTCGCGGACCGCCCGCAGCTCCTCCAGGGCGGCGCGGATCCGGGCGACCTCGTCGGCGTCGACCAGGCGAGCCCCCTGGGCGAGGGCCTTCTCGGTCCCGCGGCTCACCGTGTCGGCCTCGTTCCGCGCCTCGATCAGGAGCCGGGCGGCGACGTCCGCCTCCGCGTGGGCGAAGGACTCCTCGATCATCCGCTCCACCTCGGTATCGGTGAGGCCGTACGAGGGCTTCACCTCGACCGATGCCTCCTTGCCCGTCCTGAGCTCGCCGGCGTGGACCTGGAGGATGCCGTTGGCATCGATCAGGAACGTGACCTCGATCCGCGGCAGGCCGGCCGGCATCGGGTCGATCCCGGAGAGCTCGAAGCGCGCCAGGGAGCGGTTGTCCCTGGCCAGCTCACGCTCCCCCTGGAGGACGTGCAGGTCCACGACGGTCTGGCCGTCCACCGAGGTCGTGAACAGCTCCTTGGCGCTCGTCGGGATCGTCGTGTTCCGGGGGATCAGCACGCTCATCACGCCGCCGAGCGTCTCGATCCCCAGCGACAGAGGCGAGACGTCCAGGAGCAGCATGTTCGTGATGCCGCCCGCGAGGATGTGGGCCTGAACCGCGGCGCCCAGGGCCACCACCTCGTCGGGATTCAGGTGGCTGTGGGGCTTCCTGCCGAACAGCTCGTGCACCCGTCGCCGGACCAGGGGCACCCGCGTCGAGCCTCCCACGAGCACCACCTCGCCGATCTCCGCCGGCTTGAGCCCGGCGTCAGCCAGCGCCATCCGGCAGGGACCGAGCGTGGCGCCCACCAGCGGCTCGATGAGGGCCTCCAGCTCGGCGCGGCCGATCTCCCGGCAGTACGTGAACCCGTACTGCGGGAACGGGATCGTCAAAATCGTCCGATCCTCGAAGGAGAGCACGCACTTGGCGGCTTCGGCGCCGAGCCTCAGCTCCTGCATCGCCTCCGGATCTGCGCTCAGGTCGGCGCCGTGGGCGGCGCGGATGTCCGCCAGGAGCCAGTCCACCAGGGCGCGGTCGAAGTCGTCCCCGCCCAGGTGGGTGTTGCCGTTGGTCGCCAGCACCTCGAAGATTCCCTCTTTCACCCTGAGGATCGAGATGTCGAAGGTCCCGCCGCCCAGGTCGTAGACGCCCACCAGCCCCTCCTTCAGCTTATGAAGGCCGTAGGCCAGCGACGCCGCAGTCGGCTCGTTGACGATCCGGAGGACCTCGAGCCCTGCGATCCGCCCCGCGTCCTTCGTGGCCTGGCGCTGGCTGTCGTTGAAGTAGGCGGGGACGGTGATCACCGCCTTCTCCACGGGCTCGCCGAAGTGGGCCTCGGCCCGCTCCTTGAGCGACTTGAGGATGAGCGCGGAGACCTCCGGAGGCGTCACCTCGCGGTCGCCGACCCGGATCCGCACCATCTCCTGGCTCGGGACGATCTCGAAGGGGAAGTAGCGGAGCTCCGCCCTGACGTCCTCGTAGCCCTTCCCCATGAACCGCTTGACCGAGTAGATCGTCTGCCCGGGGTTCTTCACGAGCTGGCGCTTCGCGGCCTCTCCCACGAGCACGCCGTCGCGGGTGAAGGCCACAACCGAGGGGAGAAGCGGGCGTCCCTCGCGGTCGGGGATCACCCGTGGCAGGCCCTCAGCCATGTAGGCGACCAGGCTGTTGGTCGTGCCGAGGTCAATGCCGACGATGCGAGACATTCGCGTGCGTTTCCTCGCCGAGCGCTTCGCTCAGGTCGTTGATCACGGTGTTGAAGTATGCCCGGGCCGCCAGCACCTGCTTCATCCGGTCCAGGAGCTGACTCCGGTCGCCGTCCCCGTCGGCACGCGCGTCCCACTCGCCGGCGAGGGCGAGGAGCGACGCCTCCTCCCGGGCGCGGCGCTCGATCAGCCGGGCCTGCTCATCTCTGAGGCGCTGACGCGTCGCCGCGTCGAGCCCCCCGGCTCTGGCTTCTTGGAGGGCTTCCTGGATCTCGAGCATCTCCTCGAGCAGCTCCGTCGGGGGCTTGGGCTTGATCGCGGTATCCCCCTCCCTGGTCTCCCGCCCCTCCTCGAGCTGGATCAGGTACTCGACCCTGGGGACCAGGTCACGGAGGGTCCGGTACGCCCGGTTGATCAGCGCCGAGTGTTCGAGGCTTCGGGCCTGCTCGGCCGGGGTCGCGGTCTGGAAGAAGTCGGGGTGGACCCGCCGGGAGAGCTCGTAGAAGCGGCGCTGGAGCTCCTCCGCGTCGATCCCGAGCTTCCGCGGCAACCCGAAGACCTCAAAGTAATCCCGCCTGACCGACATTCCCCCTCCAAAACGAAAACAGGCCCGCCCGGGCCCGTTTCGATCTCCCTGTACGCGACGGTTTGGCTATCGTGGCTCGCCCACCTCCGGGCCCAGGCCGCGTCCGACCCGCGTCGCTACGCCGAGAACGAGGTCCCGCAGCCGCAGGTTGACTTCGCCTTGGGGTTCACGAACGTAAAGCCGCCGGTCAGCCCCTGGGTCACGTAGTCCAGGGTGGTCCCGACCAGGTAGAGGTAGCTCTTGGCGTCCACGACGACCTTGATCCCGTCGATGTCGAAGGTCTTGTCGTGGGGGCCGAGCTCGCTGTCGAACTCCAGGGAGTAGGAGAGCCCGGAGCAGCCACCGCCCTTGACCCCCATCCGGAGGAAGACGCCCTGAAGGTTCTGTTCCTCCACGAGCCTCTTGACCTGCTTGACCGCAGCCTCGCTCACGTGTACCGGCATAGTCCCCTCATCCTCCTCGAATCGAGATCCGCCGTCCCCGCTCTTATGACGTCGCGGCTGCCGCCGCGGCTTCCTTCTTGGGCCACTTCCCCTGGAAATCCGAGAGGGCCGCCTTGATCGCGTCCTCGGCGAGGACCGAGCAGTGGATCTTCACGGGAGGCAGCTTCAGCTCGTTGACAATGTCCGTGTTCTTGATCTGCTTCGCCTCTTCCACGCTCTTGCCCTTCAGCCACTCGGTGGCCAGGCTCGAGGAGGCGATCGCGCTCCCGCACCCGAAGGTTTTGAACTTGGCGTCCTCGATGACCCCGGTCGCCAGGTTCACCTTGATCTGGAGCTTCATGACGTCGCCGCACTCCGGCGCGCCCACCAGCCCCGTCCCCACGCCCGGGGTCTCTTTGGGGAACGACCCCACGTTGCGCGGGTTGTTGTAGTGGTCGATGACCTTGTCGCTGTAGGCCATGTGTGTGGTTCCTCCTTATCGACCCTCGGCAGCTACTCTGCCTTCCAGTTGATCGACTTGAGATCCACGCCCTCCTTGGCGAGCTCGTAGAGCGGAGACATCTCCCTGAGACGCCTCACCACGTCCACGATGCGCTCGCCGATGTAGTCGACCTCCTCGTCTGTATTGAACCGGTGGAGTCCGAAGCGGATCGAGGAGTGGGCCAGCTCGGAATCGACCCCGAGGGCCGCGATGACGTAGGACGGCTCCAGCGTGGCTGACGTGCACGCGGACCCCGAGGAGATGGCGCTCTCCTTGTTCACCCCCATCAACACCGACTCGCCCTCGACGTAGGCGAAGGAGACGTTCAGGATGTGGGGGAGACGCTTGTCCGGATGGCCGTTGAGGAAGACCTCGTCCAGGGAGGAGAGAATCCTGTCCTGGAGCCTATCCCTGAGCCCCTTCAAGCGGGCTCCCTCTTGGGCCATCACTTCCCTGCAGATCTCGGCGGCCTTTCCGAAGCCGACGGTCAACGGGACCGGTACCGTCCCCGACCGCATGCCCCGCTCGTGGCCGCCCCCATCGATGAGGGGGGCAATCCGGACCCGCGGGTTCTTCCGGCGGACGTACAGGGCGCCCACGCCCTTCGGGCCGTAGAGCAGGTGGGCGGTACAGGAGAGGAGGTCGATCCCCATGCGCTCGACGTCCACGGGGACCTTCCCCACCGCCTGGGTGGCGTCGGTGTGGAAGACGATCCCCTTCTCCTTGGCCAGCCTGCCGATCTCCTCGATCGGCTGGATCGTGCCGATCTCGTTGTTGGCGAACATGACCGAGATCAGGATGGTCTTGTCGGTGATGGTCTTCCTGATCTCCTCGACATCGACCAGTCCCTGCTGGTCCACCGGCACGGAGGCGACCGCGTAGCCCTGACGCTCGAGCCGCTTGCACGTGTCGAGCCCGGCGCGTTGCTCGATCACCGTCGTGACGATATGGTTTCCCTTCTCCCGATACATCTCGGCGACGCCCTTGATCGCCAGGTTGATCGACTCGGTCCCGCCGGAGGTGAACACGATCTCCTTGGGGTCCCGGGCGCCGACCAGCCTCGCGATCTGGTCGCGGGCGGTGTCCACCGCCTTCTCGGCTTCCCAGCCGAACGGGTGGTTCCGGCTCGCCGGGTGGCCGAACTTCTCGGTGAAGTAGGGGAGCATCGCCTCCAGCACCCGCGGATCTGCGGGCGTGGTCGAGGGACTGTCCATGAAAATCGGGAACTTCAGCGCCATCGATGTCTCCTAGTTGCTCGCCGTGAGCTCGAGAACGGGTACGCTGTCCCCCATCAGCTCGGCCAGCGTCATGCTGTCGAGGAGGTAGCTGATGCTCGCCTGAATCTTCTGGACGGGCCGCCTCAGGCTGCACCGCGGAAGCTGGGGGCAGTCGAAGTCGTCCAGGCAACTGACGATGTTGATCGGACCCTCCAGCGTTCGGATCACCTGCCCCACGGTAATCTCGCCGGGGGTTCGCGTCAGGACATAGCCGCCCTTCGGGCCATTCTGGCTGACGATGAACCCCTTCTTGGCGAGGCGCTGGAGGATCTTGGCCAGGAGCTCTTGGGGAATGTTCAGCGTTTCTGCGATCCGCTTCGAGCTCACCGCGCCGTCTTCCTGGTGCGAGGCGATATAATGAATCGCCATCAGCCCATAGTCAGCACGTTTAGTAAAGCGAAGCATGTATAATCCCGACAGTTCTGATCGCCGATTAATCTAGTCGGAGTATCTGCCACCCTGGCTCTTTTGTCAAGGGAGAAATTCTTGTTATGTTCAGCAAAGCAGAGTTTGATTCTGAGCTTCTGAGAACAGCCCTTCACCAGCTCGACACAGTTGCCGCAAGGATCAGCCTCGACCCCAACATCCACGAGCGCCTCCGCTATCCCCGCCGGGCCCTCGTTGTCTCGGTCCCGACGCTGATGGACGACGGGAGGACTGAAACGTTCATCGGCTACCGCGTCCACCACAACACCGTGCTGGGTCCGACCAAGGGAGGTCTCCGGTACCACATGGATGTGAGCCTCGGGGAGGTCACAGCCCTGGCCATGCTGATGAGCTGGAAGTGCGCTTTGATGGGGCTTCCCTACGGAGGGGCCAAGGGTGGAGTCCGGTGCGATCCACGGGCGATGTCACTCAAGGAGCTCGAGCGGATGACCCGGCGCTACACCGCCGAGATCATCCTCCTGATCGGCCCCGATCTGGACATTCCGGCCCCAGACCTCGGGACCGACGAGCAGGTCATGGCCTGGATGATGGACACCTACTCGATGACCCAGGGGAAGAGCGTGCCCGGGGTCGTCACCGGGAAGCCGTTGATCGTCGGAGGCTCGGCAGGGCGGCGGGAGGCCACGGGCCGCGGGATCGTGTACACGCTCTACCAGGCGGCGCGCCACCAGGGGGTCGACCTCAAGGGACGCCGGGTCGTGATCCAGGGGTTCGGCAACGTCGGCGGCGTGGCCGCGCGTCTCCTCTGGCGCGAGGGATGCCTCATCGTCGGGGTGAGCGACGCCAAGGGCGGCGTGTACACCCCGAAAGGCCTCGACGTCCGCCAGCTGGAGGCCCACGTCCGCGAGGCCGGCTCGGTGGCTGGCTTCGCCGACGCCGACGCCCTCTCGAACCCCGAGCTCCTCGAGGTCTCCTGCGACGTCCTCGTCCCCGCAGCGGTCGGCTCCCAGATCCGGAACGACAACGCCGGTCGGATCAAGACCTCCTTGATCGTCGAGGGGGCCAACGGCCCGACCACCCCCGAGGCCGACCAGATCCTGCGCGAGCGGGGCGTGACCGTGATCCCGGATATCCTGGCGAACGCCGGCGGCGTCGTGGTGTCCTACTTCGAGTGGGTACAGGGGCTCCAGTACTACTTCTGGCGGGAGAGCGAGATCACCTCGCGCCTCCAGGAGGTCATGGCGCGAGCGTTCAACCGGGTCTGGGCGATCGCCCAGAAGGAAGGCACGGACCTCAGGACCGCGGCACTGATGGAGGGGATCCGGCGCGTGGCCGAGGGCTACCGCGTGCGAGGCCTCTACCCCTAGAATCGGAGGGGGCCCGGGTACCCACGCCGGAGGCGCGGGTGTCCCCCTCCGAAGCCTCCCCCAGGAATGGCAGTTCGAGCCGAGGGGCTGCCGACGAGCCGCAGGCGTGGCAGTTCGAGCCGAGGGGCTTCGGACGAGCCGGAGGCGAGGACAGCGACGAGGCGAGACCCGAGTAAATAGCCACGAGGCGAGGCCCGAGTTGGTTGCGCGGGCGAAGCCCGCGCTCGACGGGCCTTATTCGGACACGCTGCGGGGGGCCCGCACGGGACTCGCCGTCAGCCCCACGCCTGGCGGAGCTGCCGCGCCGCTTCCTCAGGAAGCAGGTCGCTGATGAAGATCCCCCCGAGCCGCTTCAAACGCTCGGGCTGGACCAGGATCTCCAGGTGCGAGTGGTAATCCTCCGCGACGGTCGCCCACTCGTCCCGGAGGAGCTTGGAGGCCAGGTTCGGAACCGTGTGCAGCGACATCTCGAAGCCAGGATCCCCGAAGTCCCGGGCGAGAACCTGGAAGTAGCCGGACAGGAGCCGCGCGAGATCAGCCACCGCCTCGGCGGAGATGGCCTCGAAGGCGCAGTGGTGCTGGCGGGGGAGGATCCACGTCTCGAGCGGCGCGCGCGCGGCGTACGGCACGAGGACCAGGAAGAAAGGGGTGAGCCGGACGACGCGCTCCTGGCTCGCCACCTCCTGCCGGAGGACGTCGCAGAACACGCAGCGCCGCTTGTACTGGTAGTAGGTCCGACACTCCTGTAGCTCCCGCCGCAGCTGATCGAAGATGATCGGGATCGCCGTCACGCGCGAGTAGGGGTGGCTGATCCGGGAGCCGGGCTTCCGGTGCTGACGGGTGATCAGCGTGTCGCGGATCCGAGGGTCCCGCTTGAGGTCCTCGATCCGGTCCCGGTACATCCAGAGGATCTGCTCGAGCTGCTCCTCGCCCATGGTGGCCAGCGTATCGTCGTGGCTCGGGCTCTCGATGATGAGCTCGCTGGCCCCCCGCGGGGTGATCTTGTCGTACATCCCGACGCCCTCGCGGACCAGCTCCCACTCCACGCGGAAGTACGGATCCAGCTCCGGGATCACCCGCACTTGCCAGCCGGGGCTGTTCGGCTGCGACCCCTCCTTGCGATAGGCCGCGATCTCGGAGGGCGTCAGCGACTCGTTCCCCGGGCAGAACGGACACTCGTCGGTCTTTTCGACGGCGGCTGCCGCGGGCCGCACCAGCACCCACTGGCCGCGGGTGGGGTCCTTCCTGAGCTCGTTCACCGATCCAACCTCCTGGGCTGAAGATGCGCTCGCTGCCCCGGGACCGCACGTTCCCGGGTGCCCGCTTCTATGTTAGCCTGGACCCGGTGACAGTTCGAGCCGAGGGGCTGCCGACGAGCCGCAGGCCTGGCTGTTCGAGCCGAGGGGCGGCGGCCATGCCGCCAGGCAGGCCCGCCACGAGGCGAGGCCCGACGCTGTTCGAGCCGAGGGGCGGCGGCCATGCCGCCAGGCAGGCCCGCCACGAGGCGAGGCCCGAGTAAGTAACACTGAGGCGAGGCCCGAGTGGTTCGCCCAATTGCTCGTGCCGGACGATCCAGAAACGGAGGGGAAGCGATGGCGGAGCGCCGGGTGGTTGTCTTCTCGACCCCGACCTGAGTGCCCTGCCGGGCGGCGAAAGAGTTTCTTTCGTCTCACGGAGTGGCGTTCCAGGACGTCAACGTGCTGGAGGACCAGCTCGGCCGCGAGGAGCTGGTCCGTCGGACCGGGCAGCTCACGGTCCCCGTGATCCTCGTGGACGACGCCGTCGTCGTGGGCTTTGATCGGGGACAGCTCCAGGCGCTCCTGGGACTCTAGCAGGATGCTGAAAACTCCACTCGAATCCTCCAAGCGTCCACCCGCACACGGCCGAAGCGCTGCGAGCGCGGGCTTGGCCCGCGCAACCCCTGGGGGGAGGTTGGGAAGGGGGGTGGAGCCCCCCTCCGAGGATCTCTAGGGGTTGTCCAGCCGGCTCTTCAGCTTCTTCAAGTGCTGCCGCGCCACGTCCACCCAGTCTTTCTCCGACGGGATCTGGGACGCCACCGCAATGTAGCGCTCCCAGTGAGCGATCGCCTCGCGGGCGTCCACCTTCTCGTAGACCAGGGCGAGGTTGTAGAGGGCGCCCGTGTGCCTGGCCTCCGTCTCCACCACCTTCCGGTACTCGGCGATCGCGTCCTGGTAGAGCCCCTTGTCCTCGTACACCTCCCCGAGGCCCATGCGCGCCTCTAGAAACTCCGGGTCCAGCTCGATCGCCTTCTTGAACGCGGCGACCGCCTCGTAGTAGAGCCCCTTCTCGTTGTAGTAGATCTTGCCGAGGCTCAGGTGGACCCGCGGGTTGACGGGGTTGTAGACGAGCGCGCGCTGGTAGGCGGCGACCGCCGCGTCCACGTCCCCCTTCGCGGCCTTCGCATCCCCCAGCCCCACGTGGGCGTCGGCGTAGAACGGCCGGAGCTCGAGCGCCTTCTGGTAGGCCTCCACCGCCTGATCGAAGAGCCGCCGCGGCGCCGAGAGGAAGAGATCGCCGAGCGCCTTGAAGGGTTCCGGATAGGTCGGATCGAGCTGCGTCGATGCGCGGAACTGGGCCGCAGCCTTCCAGCGGTTCCCGAGGGCCTGGTGGACGACGCCGAGCGAGTACTGGGCGACGACGAAGCTCGGATCCAGCTCCACCGCCTTCGAGAAGAGGTCGGCCGCAGTCTCATGCCCCTGCTGGGTGCCTCGCATGGAGGCGATCCGGCCGCGGACAAACGTCTCGAAGGCGCGGAGCGAGGCCGTCGGACGCGAGACCTTCTCGATCCGGGAAATTTCCGCGTCGGTCAGCTGAACGCGAAGGACCCGGAAATAGGCGAGCGGAATGCCGGCGAGCTGATCGAGCAGCTTGTCCGCCGGGACGCTGAGGGGCTCGAGGGTCCGCGCCTCCGGGCTCACCCGCGGCTCCAGGTAGCGGGGCCGGAACACGATCTCCCCGGACGCCCGCTGGATGTCCCCGAAGAACGCGAGGTCGGCTTTCAGGCTTCGGGTCGCGTTGAGGATCGCCGCTTCACCCCAGATGTGGGGGGCGCCGAGCCGGGCGAGCCGGCTCCGATCCACCTGGATGAAGGCGGGATGCTGGGCCAGGGCCTGGGAGAGCACATAGGTCACACCTTCTCCGAGCCATTCCTCGTCGCCGGAAAGCTGGGCCTGGTAGGGAAGGATCAGGACGGTGCGCGGCTTCACCGCGGCGGCCGCCTGAACGGACAGGGCGCAGACGATCAGGGCGAGGGTGCCCGTCCACGCGCGGACTACGGAACTGCGACCCTCACGCCGCACTCCGAGTCCCTCCCTTGGCCCGCCGGCCGAGCAGGCGGTTCACGAGCACACCCAGGCGGCCGGGACCCAGTCGTCTCAGCGCGATCTCCGGGAGGAGCATTACGGCCACCGCCCCCACCAACCACGGCCAGAGCTCCAGCGTGAGCCGGGAGTGCCGGCGCGCCTGGAGGAAGACGTCTTTGGGCTCGCTCAGGGCGCCACCTCCCGTGATCTCGCTCAGCTCGCGGAGCATGCTCTCGTCCACCCCGAGGTCCCTGAACTCCTGTGCATAGGGTACCACGAGGCCCGCGAGCTGGGAGCCGACCACCTGCTCGTCGCGGCGCTGGACCATCCCGACGAGGTAGACCCCTTCATGGGGGGCCGCGAAGCGCCCGCGGTACCGCCCCGGCGCCACCTGCTCGAGCTCGACGACGGCCTGCTGCTTGTCGGGGGTGACGACGCCCACCTGGGAGTCGAGGAAGTTGATGAAGTCGCCCCGGGCGTCGATCGCCTCCACGCTCACCTCGCCCATCCCGTGGCGGCGCTCCACCGTGGCGATGGTGTCGCTCCGGCTCGCGGTGCGGAGCGTCCAGCGGGTCAGCTGGGCCCAGAACTTGTTGAACTCCTGCCATCGGAGCCAGAGCACGGCCCACTTGGACTTCGCGTCCGACGTGAAGGCGGCCGTGCGACCCAGCCCGTACCGCCACACCGCCAGGAGCGGGTCCTCCTGGGGGGTCATGAGGAGCAACTCCGCGGTACCCTTGAGCGTGGTCGCCACGTAGCCCCCCAGCGGCGGCACGCTGCGCCAGTTGACCTCCTGGATGGCCTCGTGGGAGCTGCCGGCGACCGCGGGGCGGAACGGTTGCTCGATGAGCGAGGCCTTCGACACCAGCTGCGTCTCCAGCGTGAAGATCCGCGGGATGGTGTGGGTATCCTCGGTGTAGTAGAAGCGGCCGCGGCCCCACTTCGCGATGTCGAACATCAGCTGAACGTCCGCATCCTTGCCGATCGCGACCGTGGAGACCGTGATCTTGTCTTTGGCCATTCGGCGGATGAGCCCCGCGAAGTCCCCGCGGGTCATCTGGCCATCCGAGAGGAAGATCACGTGCTTGAGGAGCCCGTCGCGCTCGACGAGGACGCGGGAGCTCTCCTTCAGCGCGGGGTAGCCGTCGGTCCCACCGCCCGCCTTGATCGTGGCGATCGCGTGGTGGATGCCCGCCCTGTTCCGCGCCGACTGTATGGGCGCGTCCCAGAGGAACTCGGTGTCCCAGCTCATCACCCCGACTTCGTTCCGCTCGTCCAGGAGGTCCACCACCAGGTGGGCCGCCTCTTTGGCGACGTCCAGCTTCGTGACCTTGTCCTCCGTCGACATGGCCATCGAGCCCGACCGGTCGATGGAGAGGACCACGGCGAGGCTCGGGATCTCGATCTTCTGCTTGACCTCCATCGTGACCGGAAGGGCCTCTTCGATCGGCGTCCGGTAGTAGCCGCCGAGGCCGAAGCTCTCCTCGCCCCCCACCATGATGAGGCCGCCCCCGTAGTCCCGCACGTACTCGCGGATCGACTCCATCTGCCGCCTGGCGAGCTTCAGCGAGGAGACGTTCGAGAGAATGACCCCATCGTACCTCTGCAAGTCCGGCACGTCCTTCGGAATCTTTTCCGCGTCGACAACCACCACGTCGATGTGCTGCGAGCGCAGGGCCGCGGCGAGGGACTGCGCGTGGCTGACGTCGCGCTCGGCGAGGAGCACCTTGGGCCGGCCCCGGACGACCACGGTCCCGACGGCCCGGTTGTTCTCCTCGATGGTGTCGCCCTCGACCTCGATGGCCGCCTGGTAGACGTGGATGCCGCTCCGCTCGAGCGTCTGGCGGTAACTGAAGACGTTCTTCCCGGCGTTCAGCCGGACCACCTGGGATCCCAGGAACTCGCCGTTGCGGAAGAGGGAAAGGCGTCCCTGCGTGTCGCGCTGGCTCCAGGCCACCACCTTCGCGTACAACGGCTCACCGTACTTCACCTCCTGCGGCAGGAGCATGGATTCGACCACGACCTCCTGCGGGAAGGTCAGCGGGAGCGGGACATAGTAGATGTCCGCGCCCATCCCCTTCGCGGTCTGTGCCGCAGCCAAGGCGTCGCCGAAGTTCTGGCGGCCATCGGTCAGGAGGACCAGCCGGTTCGCCTGGCCGGCGGGAACGGTAGAGAGCGCGAGCTGGATCGCCTGGGCGATGTCGGTGCTGCGGCCCAGAACCTGCGACGCCGGCCGCTCGAGCCTCGGCTTGAGCCTGAGCGGCTGGTCCACCACCGCCTCCTGGCCGAAGACGATGAGACCCGCCTGGTCTTTGTCGTGCATGGTTGAGAGAGCCCGGGACACGAAGCGGTACGCGGTCTCCCGGGCCGCGAGGCTCACGCTGTCGGAGACGTCGAGCAGGAAGACCACGTTGAGGCGGTCCACCCAGCGCGGGAGGACCGGACGAAGGAGCGAGAGCAGGAGCAGCGCGAGGAGCACGCCGCGCAGCCCGAAAGCCCAGCGGTCGCCGACCCCGACGGAGGCCCGGACGCGCCCGCCCGACTGCCGACGCCAGTAGAGCGCCGCCTCGGCGGCGAGGAGCGCCACCGCGAGCAGGACGAAGATCGGCCAGAGCTCCTGCTGGACCGGCACGAGGCGTGTCGGGGTCTCCCCCGATGTTCGCGGCGCCGGAAGCGGCCGCGGCGCGAGGTCAGACTCCTCCGCGCTCATCAGGTTGACCGCCACGCGGGTCTCGCCCTTCGGCGTCGCCACCGAGTAGACCCCTGCCCGATCGGTTTCAGAGAAGCTCACCAGCCCCCGCGTCACCTCGGCGTCCACCCTCCGCCCCGACGGCGTCTTGACCACGGCGGTGGTCACCCCGTGCTCGACGGGGAGCAGGATCGGCTGCCCTGCCGCGATCTGGAGGCTCGATTGGTCGAGGCCCGCCGGGTGGAGCCAGCGGAGGCTGTTCGACAGGATGAGCGGGAACGCCACGCGGAGGGGGAAGTCGGTCCGGAACAGGTCGAAGCCGACGAAGACCGCCTTGCGCTGCGGCTCCTCGAGCACGTAGAGCAGCGGCCCGCCGACCGCCTCCACCAACGGCTTGCCGGCCGTCAAGGGACGCACCCGGAGCGCCTCCTCGATCGCGACCTTCGAGAAGTCCACGTGACGCATGATCGGGTGCGACCGGTTCCAGTCCATGATGACCGGCTGCTCGATGCGCCCCAGCACCTCCAGCGGCACGTCGGGGGGGGCAGTATTCACAAGCACGTACCGACCCGGGCCCAGCTTGACCGGGCTGACGGTGTCCAGCACCACAACGTCGAACCCCTCCATCCCACCCGCGTACACATCCGGAGTCCGCACCTCGAGCGCCACCTGGGGATCGACCCTGAGCGCCTTTTCCAGGAAGAGGTTGCCCGGGCTCACGTACAGCACGCGGATCTGACTCGGCGCCGGGATCACCGCGTAGGCGACGTTGTCTGTGGCGAGGTCGTCGGTGACGTCCAGGCGGACCCGCACCACACCGCCACCCTGATGGCTGAACGGGACAACGACCGACCGGCGGACGTTGGGATCGAGTGTCAGCGCCTTCTCTGCGACCGGCTGGTCGTCCAGGGTCAGCGAGAAGCTGAAGGTCAACGGCTCCGAGGAGGAGTTCACAACCGACAGGAAGGCCTGATAGTCGAAGGCCCCGTAATACGTCTTCCGCACGGCAAAGCTCGTGACCCCGACGTTGCGCCCGCGCCGGCCGACGCCCACCCAGTGCACCCGCGGGTCATCCACTTCCTTGGCCAGGAGTGACGCCGGGAAAGCTCCGTCGGTGAACACGTGGATCTCCGAGCGGGGGTCCTGCGCCGTCAGCGCCCGCGCGGTCCGGATGGCCTCGCCCAGACGGTTTGGGAGATCACGGGGTGAGAGCCCTGTGATCGCCGCCCTGACCCGGTCACGCTCCCGCGTGAAGGGGACGACGACCCGCGGCTGGATGCCGGCCTCCAGGACCATGACCTCGGCGGCCTGGCCGAGCCGCCCCACCATCGCCAGGGCCTCCCGCTGGGCGGCGGCGAAGCGCGACGGCTGGACGTCGGTCGCCTGCATGGAGGCCGAGGTGTCGAGCACCACGACCACCCGCTGCTCGCCGGACCCCAGGACGGTGACGGCGGGGCGGGCCAGCGCGACCGTCAGGGCCGCCAGCGCGAGGAGCTGGAGGATGAGGAGCGGGTCGCGCTGGAGGCGCTGGAAGAAGGCGGAGGCCTCCCGGTCCCGGAGCACGACCTCCCAGAGGAGCAGGCTCGAGACCCTGAGCTCCCGCCGCCGCACTTTCAGGAAGTAGAGGAGGACGAGCGGGACCGAGAGCGAGAAGAGCAGGAAGGCCAGCGGCGTGAGGAAGCTCACGCGAGCAGAACTCCCTTGAGCTGCTTCAGCAGGAACTCCTCCACGGGCACGTCGGTGGTCACCCGGTGGTAGCTGACCTCGTTGCCGAGGCAGAAGGCCTCGGCCTGGTCCAGGAACTGCCGGAGCCGCCTGCGGTACTGTCGAAGGGCCTCACCGTCGAGGGTCAGCTCGCGAAACTCCCCGGTCTCGGCATCCACCAGGCGCAGGTCGCCGCCGAACGTCGGGTCCACCTCAACGGGGGCCAGGACGTGGATCACGTGGACGTCGAAGCGGCGCTCGAGCAGCGCCCGGATCCCCCCCTCGTAGCCCGCGGGATCCATGAGGTCAGAGATCACGATGACCAATCCCGGGTCCCGGGCTCGCAGGGCGTAGCTCACCAGCCCGTCGTTGAGCCCGGTGATCCCGCCGGGACGAAGCCCCGTCAGAAACTCGGCGAGCGGGAGGAACTGGTTTCGGCCGCGGGTCGGGGACCAGCCCTGCGCGATTCGGTCCCTCACGATCCCCGCGCCGACCCGTTCCAGGTTCACGAGGCCAACGAACCCGAGCCCCGCCGCAACCCGGGTGCCGTAATCGAACTTCGAGGGCTCCCCGTAGTCCATCGAGGCCGAGGCGTCGAGGAGCAGGTGCAGGCACAGATCCTCCTCGTCCACGAAGAGCTTGAGGTAGAGGCGGTCGAGGCGGCCGTAGATGTTCCAGTCGACGTAGCGGAGGTCGTCCCCCACGCCGTATGGACGGTAGTCGCAGAACTCGACGCTGATCCCCTTGCGGGGGCTCTTCCGGTCTCCTTTGACCCGGCCCCTGAAGGTCCGCTTGGAGGCCAGCGTGAGACGTTCGAGCTGGGCGAGAAACTCGCTCGAGAAGAGGATCCGAGTCGCGGAACCCACGGCCTATCGTTCCTCGAGCGCCTGGAAGTACTCTTTGACCTGCGCCTGATAGTCCCGCGGGACCTGCTCGCGAGCCAGCGCCTCCTCCATCATCTTCCGGTACTGGGAGAACACCCCGAGGTACTGGAGCCGCGACGGAACATTGGCGCCGCGGCCCAGCAGGTTGGTATCGAAGCCCTCCTTGCGCCCGGACCGGGCCTCCCCCTCGACTCCGACATCGTACGGGTTCGCCCTGAGGCGCTCGCTCGGGTCGCCTTTGGGAGAGGCGCTCCGCCCCTTGCCCGGGAGCGACCCCTCACCCTCGCCGAAGTCCTGGTCCAAATCCCCGGCCCCGGTCCCGCCCCGCTCCCGCCCGCGGGCGCCCCGGCGCTCGTCGTCGCGCTCTCCGCGGAGCACGCGCCCACCGCGGCCCCGCTCCCCCATCGAACGCATCTTCGAGAGGGCCCGCTCCATCGCTTCCAGCGCCCGGTCGGTCTGCCCCTGATCGAGCGCCTCCATCCCCTCCCAGGCGTCGCCCCCCCAGTTCCCACCCTTCCGTCCCATCCGCTCCATCTCCGACAGCAGCTCGCGGAGCTTCTCCGGGGACAGCTGGTCGGGGCGAAGCCCCCCCGAGAGCGACTTCATCTTCTGGAAGACCATCTTGTACGGGTTCTGGGTGAAGTCGCGCTGGAGGTCCGGGAGCCGGTCCACCTGCTCCAGCATCCGGATCCGCTCGTCGCCCTTCTTGAGGAAGCTGGCAAAGTCCGGCCGGTAGCCGCCGAGGGAGGTGTCCTTGAACAGGGCCGACAGATCGCCGGCGAGATTCTGCGGCGCGCTCCCCTGGCGCACGACCAGATCGCGCTCCCCCACTTCGACCCGCTGGAGCGCCTCGCGCCTGGTCGCCTTGGGACGCTCGCTGGTCAGGAGCTGTCCCACCTGCTCGGGGGCGGCCTCGGTGTCGTCGCCGGACCGCGAGAGGTCGGGGAACGACCCGCTGGGAAGCGGCAGCGGCGGAGCCGCGATCAGGATCAACGCCACGACCACGGGAATCGGGAGCAGGCGAGCCTCGCGGGGCCAGCGACGGGGCACCAGGCCCCGACGCTCCAGCCGCTCCACGCGGGCGACGGCGTCAGCCACGAGGGCGTCGACCAGCGACGGCCGGTCCGCCCTGGCGCTCCACTCGAGGGCCGTGGCGATCCGGTCCTGAAGCCCGAAGGCGCGGTCGATCAGGCGCGCGACGTCGACCGCCGGCAGCTTCAGGAGGACGCCGGCCATGGCCCCGGCAGCTGCGCCGAGACCCACGAGGCCAGAGGCCAGGAGCGGGGCAGTGTTCCCGAGAAGCTCTTTAAAGAGGAGGAGAACACAGGCCGCGAGGGCACCGAAGAAGGCGCCTCGGAGCGCGTAGTACTCGGCGCGGCGGCGCCGGAGCTTTTGGGAAACGGCACACACCAGACGCTCGAGACTGCTCGGCCCTGTCATCACTCGCCTCTCCCCCGACGCGCGGGGCGCCGACGGTTACCGGAGGAAGACCTCCTTGCCGCGTAGGCTCTCGCTCTCGGCGATCCGGAGGACCTGGCCGATCAGGTCGTCCACATCCACGCCCTCAGCCTCCCCCTCGAAGTTCAGGATGATGCGGTGCCTGAGCGCCGCCAGGGCCATGGCGCGCAGGTCTTCTACCGCCACGTTGAACCTTCCCTCCGTGAGTGCGCGCACCTTGGCGCCGAGAATCAGCGCCTGCGCGCCGCGCGGGCTCGAGCCGTAGCGGACGAACCGCCGCGTGACCTCCGGGGCGGCTTCCGACTGCGGATGGGTGGCCAGCACGATCAGGGAGGCCAGCTCGCGAACGTGGGAGGCGACCGGCACTTCCCGGACCAGCTCGCGATAGGCGAGCACCGCCTGACCGGTCATAACCCGGTGGATCTGGGCGGTCCGCGTCTGGGTGGTCCGGTCAATGATCTCGTTGAGCTCTTCGAGCGCCGGATATTTGACCCGGAGCTTGAACAGGAAGCGGTCGAGTTGGGCCTCGGGGAGCGGATAGGTCCCCTCCATCTCGATGGGATTCTGCGTGGCGAGGACGAAAAAGGGCGACGGGATGGGGTGGGCGGTTCCCGAGACCGTCGCCGCGCCTTCCTGCATCCCCTCGAGGAGCGCCGACTGGGTCTTGGGCGTCGCCCGGTTCACCTCGTCGGCGAGGAGGATGTGGGCGAAGATCGGCCCCTTCTGGAACTGGAACTGCTTCCGCCCGGCCGTGTCCTCCACGATCATGTTGGTCCCGATGATATCGGCGGGCATGAGGTCGGGCGTGAACTGAATCCGCGAAAACGAGAGGTCGAGCCCCTCCGCGAGGGTCTTGATCAGGAGGGTCTTGCCGAGCCCCGGCACCCCTTCGAGCAGGACGTGCCCGCCGGCGAACAGGCTGACGAGGACGTTGGTGATCACCTCGTCGTGCCCGACGATGATCTTCTGAACCTCGCTCCTGAGTGCGCCGAACGCCTGGAGGAATTCCTGGACTCGCTCCACAGTGCCCATCACGCCCTCCTCTGGACGAACCTTCGAAGTGGGCTGGTAGCCCGGCAACATTTGCCGTCCTGGGAAAATATTCGGCTTCCGGACAAAAGCGTGCCCATTCTGCAGCCTGCTCCACGATCAAGTCAATGCGTCATGATAACTTCCGGCCTGCCACCTCTTCAAGATATAGTAGTTTTCGTCCCATGTCCACAAGGTCTAGTGGGCTAAACTGTACAGGCTCCCCGGGTTTGTTAGAGCAAAAATCGTGCCTACCGTCAGCCCAGAGCGGGCTGGCTACTTGTGGCAGTGGCAGGTACTCAGCGCCCTCGAGTCCTGGTCCCACACTCCGCGCCGGTCAGGCTCATGGTTTCACCTTGCGGATGCAGAACGGGCAGACCCAACCCCAAGGGGTCAGCACTGCGCCACTTCCGCCGCAGGCCGCACACGGCCTCGGTCGGCCGGGCCGCACCGGCCTCACCGCTCCGCCCCCGTCGCCGAGGAGCGAAGACCCGACTCGATGGGATCCAGGCAGCCACCCGCGTAAAACGCCAGCGCCATCCACACCCAGAGCATGACCTACTCCTTTGGGGCGGCTTCGATCGCGGCTCCCCCCGCGTCGTGCCGCGCCCCGCTGCTGCCCGTGTCGCAGGCTGCGCGCATCTTCTCGAGAGTGAACCCAGTTCAAGCGTAAGCCTTGTCGCACGGGGGAGACGATCAGGTCATGTCCTGAAAATATTGCGGGAAATCCCTGATGGACATTGCAGGGAGATCCGGAGAGGCGCCCGCCCATTTCGCCCAATCTCGAAGCCGGACCCTGCCAGTCGCACGGCCCGCTTGTTGCGCTGCGCTGAGAGGTTACGGCTTCCCCCGGACAGTCAGCGTTGCTGGCACCAGCTGGTTGCTGGCACCAGCTGGTGGTACTGGGCAAGGTACCCCTCCGCCTCCCGCTCGGGCGGGTAAAGGGCACGAACCCGGGCTTGCCCCGCGTGACCGAGCCGTTGTCTTAGCCGTGGATCTTCGAGGAGCCGGACCGCCTTCGCCTCGAACTCCCCGGCGTCCCTGAAGAGAAATCCCGTCACGCCGTCCTCAACCAGGGAGCGGTTGCCTTCGATGTCGGAGGCGAGCACCGGCCGGCCGCACACCAGGGCCTCGAGGACAGAGTTGGCCATGCCTCCTTCCGAGAGGGAGCAGTTGAGCACCACGTCGGATGCCTCGAGAAGCGATCGCATCTGGCTGTGGGGCACCGTGCCCAGGTGAGCCGCCCAGCGACGCTCGGCAAGGGCATCCAACAGCCGCTCGCCTTCCTCCGGGTTCAGGATCGGCCCGGCGTAGACCAGGCGGAGATGAGGGAAGCGGTGGACCAGACGATCGAGGGGCGCGAGCGGGAAGAGCGGGTTCTTCACCATCCGGACGCCGGCGGGAAAGAGGAACACGACGGACCCTCGGGCGAATCCGACACGCTCAGAAAGGGGGTACGGAGGGCCGTCCTCCAGGTGGACGCTCTGGGGAACCACCACCGTCCGGCTCGCGAGGTTCGGGAGCGCGTCGGCGATCTTCAGTTGCATGCTCGCGTGGAAGACGGTCACGGCCGAGGCCCCTTCCAGGACGCGCCGAACCGTCTGAGCCCGCTCGGGATCGAAGAGGTCGTGGTTGCCGTCGGTGCCGGTGATCGTGACGACGAGCGGCACCTCCAGTTTCCTCGCGATCCGGAGGGCCAGCGGGCCAACACGGAACGCGTGGAAGGCGTGGATCAGCGCCGGCCGGTACTCCTCCACCTCGGCCTCGGCGCGGGCGTCGGGGAGAACGGACGCGTCCCAGACTCCCAACTCCACCCCGCGCTCGCGGAGGCCCCGGGCAACCCGGTTGACAGTGATGGCATTGCCGCGGACGGAGGGAGAGTCGAACGGGGTGAGGAGGGCGACTCGCAGGGGCATCGCTCGCTCCAGCCTACTCTGAAGCGCGGGGAAAAGACAATGGCTCGTCGACCGCGGCCTTCGCGCGGCTCACGGGCCCGGCGCGGGCCCCGCGCATCGAAACCCGATGAGGATGTGACGACTCTCCGGCGGCCGCCCATGGCGGAACGCCGGGCGGCAGAGCCCGGGCTCGTCGTCCCACGCGCAGGCCTTCACGACGCGCCGTTCGTCGGCGAAGATCGAGGCCGTCCACTGGAAGACGTTTCCGACCGCGTCGAACAGACCATACGGGCTCGCCCCCGCCGGATAACGCGCCACCGGCGTGGTCCCTCCGGGCCCTCGCGTCGCGCTGTTCAGCCGTTCGGGGTCCCAGCGGTTGCCCCATGGGAAGATCCGCCCCTCATGCCCGCGGGCCGCCTTTTCCCACTCGGCCTCCGTGGGAAGCCGCAGCGCCCGGTCCCGCCAGCGACAGTACGCTTCCGCGTCGGCAGCGCTCACCAGCACCACCGGGTGATCCTCCAGGCCCTCGGGCGGCTTCCGGTCCCGCCAGCGGTAGCGTGTCCAGTCGCGGTCGTAGTCGTGGACCAGGAACCCCTGGCGCAGGTACTCAGCTCTTTGGATGTCCGGAGGCCGGTACCCGGTCGCAGCCACAAAGGCCGCGTACTGGGCCTGGGTCACGAGGAAGCGGTCGATGCAGAATGCCGGCAGCGCCTGGCGGCCGCGGGGCAGTTCGGCCTCGAACCACCGGGCCTCCCGCACGGCCGCGCTCGACAGCGCGTAGGCCAGGCGACGCTCGGCGCGGTCGCTCCCGAACCAGGAGCGGCCGGCGGCGACGGCGACCATGCGTTCCGCGTCGGCGCACGTCGCCCCCGCGAGGAGCCATGCGGTCAGGACGCTCGCCGAAATCACCGGGCGGCCAGGGCCTGCGCAGCGATCTTCTCGAAGATCGGATCCAGCTCAGCCGCGAGTTTCGCCACCTCCGGGTGGACATAGGGTTTGAGGAGCGCCGAGGGCGTGGCGTAGACGAGCGTCGCGGTGCCGTCGCGGTTCTCGTAGAGATAGATCCGGATCGGCGCCTCGAAGGCAGCCCGCGGGTCCGCGTTGATCAGGCGGACGGCCAAGTCGTTGCGGAAGACGAGGAAGACCTGGTTCCCCGGAATCTTCACTCCGCGGCTCGCTGCCCCCTGCTGGGCATTCGCGTGACAGACCAGGCCCATCCGCTGGTCGGCGACGGCCCGCTCCAGCGCCTCGGCCACCCGGGCGAACGGTGCCTTCGAGGTGAGCGCGACCTTGCCGTCCTGGGCGAGGGCCACGGTCATGGGGGAGGCGATGAGCGCGAGAGCACAGCTGAGGGGCCCCAGAAGCCGGCTACGCACGAGAGATCTCCTTTCCACCGCCGGACAAGGGCGGCGACCTGTTCACAGCTGGGGGCGCGGCGCCCTACTCGAGCTTGATCGGCGTCACCTTGAGCGTCGTACCGTTGCCGAACACGTAGTCGTTCACCTTGGCGGATTCGTGGCAGGCCGCGCAGAACTGGGTCGGGCTCCCGTCCTTCCCGCTCCCGCTCATGGCTACCTCCCCGTCGGGATTGACCAGGGCGTAGTGCCAGTCGTTGTTGGCCGCGTCGTACCCCTTCCGGCGTTTCTCCATGATGAAGAGCGGCCCTCGGGCTCTCGGCTTGCTGCCCGCGTTTTCGAAGGACTCCTTGGCCAGCACCGCGCCCGGAGCGAACGGGAACTTGCCCGCCAGCCCGGCAGTCTCGGCCTTCCGGTTCACATACGTGAAGACCCAGCGGTTGCCGTGGGTTTCGCTGAGAACCGGCTTGTCATTCACCTTCTTCCAGCCCCGGTACGCCTTGAAGGTCGCTTCGGCGCCCTTGTCGTTCGCCGTACGGGCGGGCTTCGCCGTGCACGGATTCTGAGCGCACGGGTTGGCCGCCGCCGGGGTCGGACCATGAAGGAGCAGCACTGCCAGCGCGATCACGCCGGTCACCGCTACGCTGCGGGCCATCGGGTTATTCTCCTCTGTCGCCTCCCCGTGCGGGCGAGTAGGCCCGGCAATCCCATTCCGGGAACACAAATAGGAGGCGATGGGTGAGAGCCATCGCCTCCTATTTTACCGTCACCCGCCAGCGTCCTACCGCTTGGGCGCGCACGGGTTCTTCGCGGCGCAGGGCTGCTTCGCCGCACAGGGGTTCTTCGCCGCACACGGCTGCTTCGCCGCGCAGGGCTGCTTGGCCGCACAGGGCTGCTTCGCCGCACACGGCTGCTTCGCCGCGCAGGGCTGCTTGGCCGCGCACGGTTGCTTCGCGGCACAGGGGTTTTTCGCCGCGCACGGGTTCGCCGCGCACGGGTTCGCCGCACCCTTCTGGGCGATGTAGATGTACGCAGCCCGACGTGATCCTTGCTTCTCTACGTAGGAAACGGTCACCTCCTCTCCGGCTTTCAGGTCGGCCACGCGCTTGTGAGCGCTCCCCGCCCGGACCTGCGTCCTCGGGTCCAGGCTTAGCGTCAACGGGCCGGCCGCCGTCCTGACCTGGAGTGAAGTGGGCTGGATGCTGATCACCTGGGCCTTCACCATCTTGGCGACGGCGGGCACCCACGCGCCACCTCCGCCGCACGGATTCTTCGCGGCGCACGGGTTCTTGGCGGCGCAGGGCTGCTTGGCCGCGCACGGCTGTTTCGCCGCACACGGTTGCTTGGCCGCGCAGGGCTGTTTTGCGCCACAGGGCTGTTTGGCTGCGCACGGCTGGGCCGCCTTGGGCTTGACCTGTGCCTCAGCCCACCCTCCAGCGACCAGGAGCACGAGGGCAATCACGCACGTCACGGCAAGACATCGACGAATCATCGGACTCACCTCCTTTCATTCCTCCCTGTCTGGGAGGGCATTCGGCCCGCGTCCTGGCGGGCCGGCACGCTCGACTGCTCAACGGCAACCCACTCCATGAGGAGCCGAACCGCCGCGTGGGCAGCCGCTCCGTTCCAGTCTCTGCTCCCGGAGCCTCCTGCCCGGACGACCCCCCACCGGTCGATCAGAAAGTGCGTGGGCGTGAACCGCACGCCCCAGGCACGCGCCACCTCGCCGGAGGTGTCAATCACGATCGGGAAGGTCAGCCCCATCTCGGCCGCATAGGCCTTCACCCGCTCGGGGGGCTCGGACAGGTTGACCCCGATCACCCGGAATGGGTCGTTCCGCTTGGCCCGCCACAGCGCCTCCAGGGAGGGAAACTCCCTCCGGCAGTGCGGTCACCACGTGGCCCAGAAGACGAGGAGCGCCGCCGAGCCCGATGGCGAGGAGAGGCTCACCGGCTCGCCGGTGAGCGCCTTCAGGGCGAAGTCCGGAGCTTTGATCCCGCTGCCAAAGCGCACCAAGCCCAGGGCCTCGAACGGATCCGGAGAGTCTGCCCGACCCGGGGCCGGCAGCCCCACCATCGCGACGAAGGCCAGCAGGGCCGCGACCGCGCGCATCATGGTTTCCTCGCGTTCACGAAGGTTTCCCGGATATAGCGCACCACGCCCCAGATCTCGTCGTCGGACAGGACGTGGCCGTAGGGTTGCATGGTGTCGAAGCCCGCTACCTCGGTGGCTCCCATGCGCCCGTGCTTGATTAACGCGAGCAGATAGTCGTCCGAGAAGCGGTCCATGAACCGGGAGTCGTGGTAGTCGGCCGGGGCCGGCTGGACTTCGCTCACGAAACCGGCCGGGGCTGGCTGCTGAGAACTCGCTCGCGGCCCGTCGCCCCGTCCCCCTTTCCCGTGACATGTCGCGCAGGCATCTTCGAAGATTTCTCGCCATGTCGGCGATTGCGGGGCGCCGGTCCGAAATGCTCGCTCGAACGCGATCAGCTCGCGGATTTCGGAGTCGTCGAAGAGATGCCCAAAGGAGGGCATGGCCAGGGCCTGAAAGGGAGCGCCCTCCTTGCGCTCTCGCTTGATTACGGCAAGCTTGCCGTACTTGACCACGTCGAACAGGTACTGGTCGGTCAGCCGAGCCATATAGTTGGTATTGATGAAGACCTGGGGCCGCGGCATGGTGTTCAGCCAGGACGGGCCCTTACCGTCTCCTTTTCCCCCGTGGCAGGAGAAGCAGATCTCCTTGTAGACGCTTTCGCCGAGCGCCAGATCCCCTTTCGCGGTGGTCTGAGCCCGGCCCGTCGCGACGACCAGGACGAGACCCACCGCTCCGGCAAGCCCCACCCACACCCATCCCTTCATTCCGCGCCCCGATCGGGGTCAACACTTCAAACGGGGTGGGGCGGTCCCGAGCGACCTCCCCACCCCACCTCCTCCTAGCGCATGCCAGCCTTCTTCTCCAGCTCGATGCGCTTCTGCTCCCACTCCTTCATGGCCTTGTACACCTGTGGGGTCAGCGAGCTCACGTAGGCCTGCATGTCGATGTACTCCTGCGAGTTCGGATCCATCGGCTCACGGCCGAGGAAGACCGTGTTTCACATGTCGTTGAGGATCCCGACCGTCGCCACGATCCCGGGACCGGCGATCCGCGGGTAGTGCAGCGCCGCTCCGCGGAGGTCCGGAATCGGGATGGGCATCCGGGTCCCGTCAACGGCCACGGCGGTTCCCCCGATGGTCCCACCCCGCGGGTGACAGCCCGCGCAACCCAGGTCGTTGAACAGCTTCCGTCCCCGCGCGATGGCGGCATCAATGTTGTCGCCGGGCTTCAGCGTCTCCATGTAGACTCCCGGCTTGATCTCCTTCTTCTGCTGGGCGAGGAGCGGCAAAGGGACAACGGCAACGAAGACGAACACCGACAGCGCTACGGCCATCCACTTCCTCATGACAACTCACCTCCTTTCCTTGTGAGAGTGCCCAGCGACGGGATGATCCAACCCGACGGAGAGCGGTTGGGGGGCGACGCCCCCCGCGACCGTTACGGCCAGCTCCCGCCAGCGCCGACCTTGATCCTCGCTCACGAACACGAGCCCGCCCGTCCCGGCGTACAGCGTGCCCGGGCGGTGGGGGTTGGCAGCCACGAAGGTGACGGTCAGCGTGAGGACGTCCGCTCCGACCAGTTCCCACGCGGAAGCCGAAGCCTCCCGGCGATAGACGCCTCCCACGGTACCGGCAAAACGTTCTCCCCCGGGCGTCACGAGGAGCGAGAGCACCGTGAGGTTCCTCAGCCCCTCGTTGAGCGGAGTCCACTGGCCTCCCCCGTCCCCGGTGACGAAGACGCCGCCGCCGGCCGTGCCGGCATACACCACGTCGGGTCGGGTCGGGTCGAGGGCCAGCACCCTCACCCGGAGATCGGTCAGGCCCCGGTTCACGGCCCGCCAGCGACGCCCGTCGTCGTCGCTCCTGAACACGCCGCCGAAGCCGGCAGCGAAGATCCACCCGGGGCGCGCCGGATCCAGGCGGAGGACACGGATGTCCCGCAACCCGAGCCCGGCATCGCGCGGCGCCCAGGTCGCTCCCTGGTTCCAGCTCCACAGGACTCCCTGGTCGGTCGCGGCGAAGAGCACCGTCGGCCGCGTCGGGATCACGACGAGGCTCCGGATGTTCCGGTCCGCGATAGCGGGTCCGCGGCGGACCCACCGGCCACCGCCGTCGAGGGAGACGAAGAGACCGGCGTCGGTTCCTGCGTAGAGCACACGCGGGTCCACCGGATCCATGGCGAGGGTCAGGACAGTCAGCGCGTCCTCGAGGCCATGCGACACCGGCACCCACCGGCGCCCTCCGTCCACGCTCTTGTACACCCCGCTCCCGAAGGAGGCCAGGTAGAGCGTGCCCGCGTCATCGGGGTCGGGTAGGAGATGGACCACGACACCCCCGAACGGTCCCCGGTGCATCACCACGTGGTTTCCGAAGACAGGGACCGCCCATGCCATAACAGCGAGCAGCGCCGATACGACGACCGGCCAGCGTCCGAACGACGCCCGCCCGCGGCGGTTCATCGCGCCGACTCCAGAGCTTCCAGTGCGTCGGTCCGTCGGATCACGATGGAGCGCCCGTGCAGCTCGATCAGGCCCTCACGCTTCCAAGCCGAGAGCGCGTGGTTGACCATCTCCCGGCTGGCCCCGATCAGGTTCGCCAGCTCCTGCTGGGTCACCCGTAGCCCGACCGCTGTCCCGCCGCTCGGCTCCGGGCTGCCGTAGGCGGCGGCCAGCCGAAGCAGGGCCGTGGCCAGCCGTCCGGGGATGTCCTTGAAGACCATCTCCTCGATCCGCTGCTCCAGCTCGCGGACCCGCCGGGTGAGCTGGCCGATCACCGCCACCGCGAGGTCCGGCCGCGCCAGGATGAACGCCTCGAAGTCCTGCTGACGGACAAAAACGAGGACGGCCGGCTCGAGGGCCTCGACCAGCGGTTCGGAGCCCCTGAAGGCCCGTTCCCGCGGCAGCGCCAGGAGGTCGCCGGGCTCCAGGAGCGCGAGAATCAGCTCCTTGCCGTCGGCCGAGAGGCGGGAAAGCTTGAGCCGCCCGGCCTTCACGAGGAGGACGGTGCCGGCCGTGTCGCCGCTGAGGTAGAGGGACTGGCCCTTGCGCAAGGCCCGGGGCTGGCCGACTTGCGAGATCCCGGTCAGATCGGGTTCGCGCCGCCGCGGGCTCTCGGCCTCACTCGTGTTCTGGCTCGCCAGAACCATCCCGTGTATGACAACATTCGAGGAAAGTGAAATATTCCCCTTTCGTTGCCGCGCCCGAGGGGGTGTGGTAACGTGGTACAGGCCTGTTTGATCGAAGACGCGGAGGTGAAGGTGTCTTCAGAGATGCGGTGTCGGGAAATCGTGGACCTGCTTGTCGACTACCTGGACGGCAGTCTCCCCCCCGAAACCACTCGGAGGCTCGACGCGCACCTGGCGGGCTGCTCGCCCTGCATCGCCTTCGTCAACACCTACCGCGGCACCGTGAGCGCCGTCCGCCGACTGAGCGAGACCGAAATTCCTCCCGAGCTCCGCGAGCGCCTGATCAGCTTCCTGGAAAACCAGAACCGTCCCTGAACGCTCTCACGCGAGCCGGTGGCGCAGGAAGGCGCTGAGGGCGTCGACCAGCGTCACCATCAGGTACACGGCGAGGATCAGGGTCAGGAGCTGGTTCTCCAGGAAGAGACTGATGGCGACGTAGATCCGCTGCCCCAGGCCCCCCGCGCCCACGAACCCGAGCACCGCCGCGGCGCGGATGTTGACCTCCCAGCGGTAGAGCGCGTAGGCGAGACACTGCGGGAGCGCCTGGGGGAGGATCCCGTAGAGAAGGATCCGGACGCGGCTGGCGCCCATCGCCTGGAGCGCCTCCAGTGGTTTAGCGTCCACGGCCTCCAGCACCTCGCCGAAGAGCTTGCCGAGCACGCCCGCCGTGTGTACGCCGAGGGCCAGCACGCCCGGGAACGGCCCCAACCCCACCAGGAAGACGAAGATCAGCGCCCAGACGATTTCCGGAATCGTCCGGAGCAGGTTGAGCGTTCCCTTGGCCAGCGCGTAGAGGCCGACACGGAGCCCTTCCTGCCACGGCCCGAGCCGACGTCCCTCGTAGAGGATCCCCCGGTAGAGGAGCGTGCGGGTCGTCAGGACCGAGAGGGGGAACGCGATGAGAACGGCGAGAAGGCTTCCCACGAAGGAGATCGCGAAGGTCTCCAGAGCGCCGGCGAGGGCATCCCAGAGCATCGTTGCCGAGAGGTCGGGCGGGAAGAGCCTTCGCACATAGGCCAGCATCTGGTGCCGCCCCTCGCTCCCCAGGAGCCCGGCCACGTCCACCTCGGTGCCCCGGGCACTCCAGAGGACGAGGGCGGCAAAGGCCCCGACGACGAGCCACGCCCAGGCCGACCGTCGGGGCCGCGCGAGCGCCGGGAGACTGGCGGTCGGGTCGCCCATGACTACCGTGCCAGGGCCGCGCGGAGCCGGCCGCTGACGAGGTCGACGCCGGCCACCAGGAGGAAGAGCGTCACGAGAAGCGTCAGCACCTCGTTGAACTGGAACATGCGCATCGAGAGCTCGAGCTGCTGGCCGAGCCCGCCCGCCCCCACGAAGCCCAGGATCGCCGAGGCCCGGATCGCGCACTCCCAGCGGTAGAGGGTGTAGGAAAGGAGGTTGGGCAGCGCCTGGGGGAGGAGGCCGTAGAGGACGATCCCGAGCCTGCCCGCCCCTCCCGCGTGGAGTGCCTCCAGCGGTTGGGGGCTCACGCCCTCGAGAATCTCGGAATAGACCTTGCCCAGCATGCCTCCGTAGGCGATCCCGAGGGCCAGCACCCCCGCGAACGGCCCGAGCCCGACCGCGCGGACGACGAGCAGCGCCCACACCAGCTCGGGGATCGAGCGGAAGAGCGACAGGAGCGCCCGGGAGAGCGCGTAGGGTCCGAACCAGACGGCGCGACGGAGCCGTCCGACCCGCTGGTGAAGGATCCCGCGCCAGGTCAGCGTGCTCGTCGCCAGGAGGCCCAGCGGCACCGCCAGAAGGCACGCGACCGCCGTTCCCATGACCGAGATCTGGATCGTCTCGACGACGGCCGGGCCCAGGAGCGAGAGGAAAGACCAGGAGAGCTCGGGGGGGAACATGCCGCCGACGAACCGCGCCAGGTTGGCGAGGGCCTGGGCCTCGACCAGGAGCCTCGGGTCCACCTGGGCCAGGCGCACGGAGAAGAGGAGCGAGGCGACGAAGCAGAGGCCGAAGAGATACGGGAAGGCTGACTTACTTCGTAAGCGGTCGGCAAACCCCGCTGACCGGGAGAATCGCATGAAGCCCCTCGACCTCGCGCTCCGGCTCATCGTGGCCGGCGTAGAGCGTGCGGAGGAGCTCCCCCGTGACCTTGTCCGGGGCCAGGTCGAAGAGCACCCGGCCATCGCGGATCCCGACGATGCGCGGGAACGAGGCCAGGGCGAGCTCTACGCTGTGGAGGTTCACCAGCAGGGTCTTCCTCGACTCGGCCGAGAGGTCGCGGAGGAGCGTGACGATGCTGACGGCGAGCGACGGGTCCACGGAGGAGACCGGTTCGTCGGCCAGGATGACGTCCGGGTCCTGGACGAGGACGCGGGCGATGGCGACCCGCTGCTGCTGGCCACCGGACAGCTCGTCGGTGCGCGCGTACAGCTTCTCAGCGATCCCGACCTGGCCCAGGGCCCGCTCGGCGCTCCCCGCCTCCCGGGGACGGACCAGCGACGCCAGGGCCTTCGGGGTGGACCAGCGGCCCAGGTTGCCGGCCAGGACGTTGTGGACGACGCGGAGGCGCCCCACCAGGTTCCCCTGCTGGTAGATCGTTCCGATGCGGCGGCGCGCGGTGCGCAGCTCGGCCTCGCCGAGGCGTGACACGTCCACGCCACCCAGCCGGACGCTCCCGGAGCTGGGGCGGAGGGTGAGGTTGAGGATGCGGAAGAGCGTCGTCTTCCCGGCGCCGCTCGGGCCGATGAAGGCCACGTGCTCGCCGGGGCCGAGGGTCAGCGACACGCCGTCGACGGCGACGGAGCCGTCGGCGAAGATCTTGCGGACGTCGCGCAGCTCGTACATCGCTACTTGAGCAGCCCCGCCGCGACCGCCGCCTCCTCCACGCCCTTCCACTCGGCGTCGTTCGCCTTGATGTACTTCTTCGTCCGGTGCAGGTCGAGCAGCCGCCGGTCCTCGGGCTTGGTGTAGTCCAGCTTGAGGAACGCGGCGGTGATGCGCTCCTGGAGTCCCGCGTCCAGGTCGCCGCGCGCCGTCCACACGTAGTCCGCGTAGGGCGGCGTCGTGTAAAAGACGTTGACCTTGGCGAAGTCGACCTTCTTCTGCTGGACCAGCTTGTCCCACACCAGGAAGTTCAGCGCGCCCGCCTCGACCTTGCCCGACTCCACCCACAGCGCGGTCGCGTCGTGGGCGCCGGAGTACGCCACCTGCTTCAGGTCCTTCTCGGGGTTGATCCCGGCCTGCAGCAGGAAATAGCGCGGCATCAGGTGGCCCGAGGTGGAGCCGACGGAGCCGAAGCTGAAGGTTTTACCCTTGAGGTCCCGAAGGCCCTTGATCCCCGAGCCGGGCCGGGCGACGAACACCGACTTGAACTCGGCGTCCTCCTGGCGCAGCACCAGGCGCCTGGCCGTGCCGTCGGTGCGGCGCACCGCCTGCACCGACGTGAAGCCGCCGTACCAGACGAGGTCGAGCTTCCTGGCGGCCAGCCCCTCCACCGTCGCCGCGTAGTCCCCCACCGGGGTGAAGCGGACCTTCATGCCGAGCTCCTTCGCGAGGTACTCGGCGAACGGCGTGTAGATCCGCATCAGCTCGTTGGGATTCTCGTCGGGAATGGCCGAGACCCTGAGGACCGACGGAATCTCACCGGCCCAGACCCCGGGCGCAGCCACGAGGAGCACGACGACGAGAATCAGCCTTCGTATCACGGAACGCGCCTCCGATCGAGCATGAGGCCTCCCACCAGATTTAGACGCGCTCCATCGTATTCGGGTTCTCCCAAAAGGCAAATCGGTATTTCCGATGTTTGGGCAACGGACCAATAACGCATTCCGATACGGGACTACGACGCGGCGCCGGCGCTGCTCGAGAAGGAAGCGATTGACGACCGCGCCGTGGACCTCTGGCTGCCGCTCATCGCCCTCACCCTGGTCGCTCACGCCGAGCGCGAGGGAGACCGAACGGTTCGCCTCCTCCCCCTGGCCCGTGAGCTGGCCGGAGCCCGGGAAGCCGATCAGAAGGCCGGGACCGCCACCCGGCTCCTTGAGGCCCTGGAGAAGATCCGCAAAGAAGTCAGGGAGGTGCCCGCATGAATACTAGCTTGTCAACGTGTCAACGCTTGTCAACGCTTCGGGCAGAAAACGCAGACGGCGGCGGCGTAGGAGACCATCTGCACGCCGAGGACCGTCTCGGTGGCCCCGTCGAAGACCAGCTTGAGGTACCCGGCGTCCTCGCCCGTGGCGCGCCCGTTGGAGGCGCCGCGCAGGTCGTGGGTCGCGACGTGGCAGTTCACCCCCCGCCGCCGCGCCTCGGCGTGCGTGAGGCCGACACGCCCCACCTCGGGCGTGGTGAAGATCGTCTGCGGCACCACCGCGTAGTCCGCCGCCTCCACGTCGCCCCGGAGCGCGTTCAACGCCGCCAGCCT
>JACQWB010000031.1 GCA_016209385.1 Candidatus Rokuibacteriota bacterium | reverse complement strand
AGGCGAGACCCGTGTCGATCTTCGAGCCGAGGGGCTCCGGACGAGCCGGCGGCGAGGACAGCCACGAGGCGAGACCCGAGTAGATCTTCGAGCGTGGCGGGTTCGGCCATGCCGCAGGCAGGCCACCCGACACGCGAGGCCCGAATTGATCGCGCGGGCAAAGCCCGCGCTCGAAACGCTCCATGAAGGCCCTCGACCGCGCGCTCGCGGGAGCCCCGATCGGCCGCGAGGATGCGATCGCGCTCCTGAGCCTCCCCGATCAGCAGCTGCCCCAGCTGCTCGCCGGAGCCGCCGCCCTCAGGGATCGAGGGCGGGGGCGGCGGATCACCTTCTCCAAGAAGGTCTTCGTTCCCCTCACCACGCTCTGCCGGGACTACTGCGGCTACTGCACGTTCAGGAAGGATCCGGGAGAGCCCGGCGCCCATACGATGACGCCGGAGGAGGTCGTCGCCCTCGTCCAGGCCGGCGGCCGCCTCGGCTGCAAGGAAGCCCTCTTCTCCCTCGGTGACAAGCCCGAGGCGCTCTTCCCCGAGCACCGCGCCTTTCTCAGGCGGATGGGGCACCGGACCACGCTCGGCTACCTCCGGGCCATGTGCCAGCTCGTGCTCGAGGAGTCCCCGCTCCTCCCCCACGCCAACCCCGGGTTGATGTCCGAACGCGACCTCTCGGCGCTCCGCGAGGTGAACGTCTCGATGGGGCTCATGCTCGAGACCGCCTCCGAGCGTCTCCTCGGCGTCGGCATGGCCCACGACCGCGCGCCCGACAAGGTCCCCGCGCGGCGCCTCAAGACGATCGAGTGGGCCGGGAAGCTCCAGATCCCGTTCACGACCGGCATTCTGATCGGGATCGGCGAGACCCACGCCGAGCGCGTGGATTCGCTCCTCGCGATCCGAGACCTCGCCGAGCGTTACGGTCATATCCAGGAGGTCATCGTTCAGAACTTCAAGGCCAAGCCCGGGATCCCGATGCGCGCCCGGCCGGAACCCTCGACCGGGGACATGCTCAGGACGGTGGCGGTCGCGCGCCTCATCCTCGGGCCGGCGCTGAACATTCAGGCGCCGCCCAACCTCTCCCCCGGGACGTACCCCCGGCTGATCGCCGCGGGGCTCAACGACTGGGGCGGGATCTCGCCGCTGACGCTGGACCACATCAATCCCGAGGCGCCGTGGCCCAGGATCGTCAATCTCCGGAAGGCGACAGAGGCCGCGGGCTATGAGCTTCGGGAGCGCCTCGCCGTCTACCCCGAGTACGCGCGGCGGGCCGAGTTTCTGGCCGAGGCCCTTCGGCCGCGCGTCAACGCCCACACCGACACCGACGGTTACGTCAGACAGGAGCTGGAACAGTGGCGAACCTGGTGAACGCTCTGGACTGGGTCTCCGACGAGGTGCGCACGATCTTGGCCCGGGCGCTGGACGACCACGAGCTGAGCGTGGCCGACGGCCTGCGGCTCGTCGAATGCCGGGGACGGGAGCTCCACGCTCTCGCGCTCGTCGCCGACGAGATGCGTCGACGCCAGGTCGGGGACACGGTCACGTACGTGGTGAACCGTAACATCAACTTCACGAACGTCTGCATCAAGCACTGCACCTTCTGCGCCTTCAGCCGCGACCATCGCGAGGAGGAAGGCTACTTCCTCCCCATCGAGGAGGTCCTTCGCCGCGCCCGGGAAGCCTGGGAGCTGGGCGCCACCGAGGTCTGCATCCAGGCCGGGCTCCCGCCGAAGCTTCCCGGCACCTACTACATCGACCTCTGCCGCGCGCTCAAGCGGGCCCTCCCCGACCTGCACCTCCACGCGTTCTCCCCCGAAGAGGTCCTCTACGGCTCCGTCCGCTCCGGCCTGCCCATCGGTGACTACCTCCGCGAGCTCAAGGCGGCGGGAATCGGCACGCTCCCCGGCACCTCGGCCGAGATCCTCGACGACGGGATCCGCGACGTGATCTCGAAGGGCCGCATCACGACCCGCCAGTGGATCGAGGTGATCACCAGCGCGCACTCGCTCGGGATCCGGACCAGCTCCACGATCATGTACGGCCACGTGGAGTCCCCGGCGCACTGGATCCGGCACATGGACCTCCTCCGCTCGTTCCAGCGGGAGACCGGCGGCTTCTCCGAGTTCGTCCCGCTCTCCTTCGTCCACCACGAGGCGCCGATGTGGCGGCGGGATCTCGTCCCGGGAGTCCGCCGGGGCGCCACCGGGGACGAGGTGGTGAAGATGCACGCGCTGGCCCGCCTCTACCTGGGTCCGTCCATGAAGAACATCCAGTCGTCGTGGGTGAAGGAGGGCCCGAAGCTCGCCCAGTACCTCCTGGAGTGCGGCGCCAACGACCTGGGCGGGACGCTGATCAACGAGTCGATCTCGACCTCGGCGGGCGCGCCCTATGGCCAGCTCGTCCCGCCCGCCGAGCTCCGGCGGATGATCCGCGCGGCCGGACGCATCCCGGCGCAGCGAAGCACCACGTACGAGATCGTGAAGCTGTACGGCGAGGCGGAGGACGAGGAGAGCCCGCTGGACCGGATCGACGACGCCGAAGCCCGCTTCGGCTCCTACAGGGGGCTCACCGCTTCGAGCGAATTCCGCTTCATTCGCCCCGAGCCCCCGGGCGAGAGTTCGCTCTTGCCATCCTCGCGGTGAGGATTACAATACACGCCTAGCCTCGGTGGCACCGACACCTTCAACCTGAGGAGGACGCGCCCATGGCAAAGATGATGACCAAGGCAGCCATCATCACATCCCTCGCCCAGAAGTCGAACCTCTCCAAGCGCCAGGTGTCCGAGCTCATGGACATGCTGGTCGGCCTGGCCACGAAGGAAGCCAAGAACGGCTTCGTGCTCCCCGGCTTCGGGAAGCTCGTGCTCGCCAACCGCAAGGCGCGCATGGGGCGCAACCCGCAGACCGGCGAGCCCATCAAGATTCCGGCCAAGCGCGTCGTCAAATTCCGGGTCGCCAAGGCGTTGAAGGACGCAGTGCTTGGGAAGAAGTAGGAGCCCGCGAGCCAGGCTCGCCCCGGTCCCGCCGCCCCGACCGAACGCCCAGCGCGGGGACCCCGTTGCCTCCCGGACGTGGCAAGGCGTGGAGTACCGCCCGCTGCCGGCCGGCTCCGCGGAGGCGCGCGGCCTCTTCGCCTACGCCGGCGCATGGGTCCCCCCCGAGAGCCCGGGAGAGCTGGGATGCGGGGCATGGGTGACCGGCCCCGGAGGCGCGACCGGAAGCGACGGGTCGGCCACCGAACGGATGGTCGGAGCGCTCCTCGTCGAGCGGAGCGGGACTTCTGGATTGATCCACGGCCCTGTGGTCGTGGCGACGGAGGAAGCGCTGGAGGTCGCCGCCCAGCTCATGACGTCGGCCCTCTCGGCCTCCGCCGCTGCTGGCGTGGAAACGCTCTTCGCCAGACCGCAAGGGCTCGACCGGGTCTGGGTCCGCTTCGGCTTCATCCCCGTACCGGAGGCCGATCTCCCGGCGGCGTTCAGGGGACGCCCCGGCACCGGGCTGTTCGCCTGGCGCGGCGGCTCCGCCCTCTGGTCCTCCCGCAGAACCGACACGCTCGAGCGGGACGATCTGCGCTGACACCGTCTCTGGCAGCTCCCCGGCCTGACCTCGCGGGCCCATGATCACAGCGCTGGCCGGCGGCACAGGCGCCGCCAGGTTCCTCAGAGGGCTTGCCAGCGTCGCGGACCCGGCCCGCCTGACTGTGATCGGGAACACGGGCGACGACCTCGAGCTCTGGGGCCTCCACATCTCGCCGGACCTGGACACCGTTACCTACACGCTCGCCGGGCTCATCGACGAGACGAAAGGCTGGGGCGTCCATGACGACAGCTTCCACTGCCTTCGGGCCATGGCCGCCTTCGGCGGCGAGACGTGGTTCAACCTCGGCGACAGGGACCTGGCCACCCACCTGTTCAGGACCGAGTGCCTCAGGCGCGGGCTCGCGCTCTCGGCCGTCACCGACGCCATCCGCCGCGCTCTGGGGGTGAGGAGCCGCATCCTGCCCATGGCCGACGAGCCCGTGAGGACCCAGATCCTCTCGACGGCAGGCTGGCTCCCGTTTCAGGAATTCTTCGTCAGGGAAAAAGCCCAGGTCGAAGTCCTCGACGTCGCTTACGAGGGCGCGGACGCCGCGCGCCCCGCTCCGGGCGTGATCGAGGCGATCAGGGAAGCCCGCGCCGTGCTCGTCTGCCCCTCCAACCCCGTCACGTCAGTCGGCCCCATCCTCGCCGTCCCGGGCATCGTCGAAGCCCTGACCGACACGCCGGCCGTCGTCATCGCGATCAGCCCGATCATGGCGGGAGCGGCGGTGAGCGGACCGGCCGGGGCGCTGATGGCCGCGAAAGGGCTGCCGGTGTCGGCGGCGGGCGTGGCCCGGGCCTACCGGCGGTGGCTCGACGTGATGGTCCTCGACCGCCAGGATCGCGAGCTCACGCCCGAGCTGCTCCAGCTCGGGGTCTCGCCCGTCGTGACCGACACGCTGATGACGGACCGCGAGCGGGAGACTGCGCTCGCGCGCGCGGTCCTCGAGGCGCTCGGGTGAGGACCGTCGCGGCGATCCCCGCCAAAGACCTGGAAAACGCCAAGCAGCGGCTCGTCCCGGTGCTCTCGCCAGACGAGCGGCGGGCCCTGGCGCGCGCGATGCTCGAGGACGTGCTCGAGGCCGTGACGGCAGCGGACCTCTCGAGCGTGCTGGTGGTCACGCGGGACCCGGAGGTCATCGCCCTGGTCCGGGCGTTTCCTGTCACCGTCCTCGAAGAACCAGAGAACCGCGGCCATACCGAGGCGGTGGCCCTCGCCCGGGGCTTCGCAGCCGAGCGAGGGGCCGAACGGTTCCTGACCGTCCCGGGCGATGTGCCCCAGGTCACCCCGCAGGAGATCACGGCGCTGGCCGAGGCCGTACCGAGCCGGCCGGGCGTCGCCTTCGTCCCGTCGCGCTCGGGCTTCGGAACCAACGGCGCCGTGCTGTCGCCTCCCGACGTCATGGCGCTCAAGTTCGGCGAGCCGTCCTTCCCCAACCACCTGTTCGCGGCGCGCCGCCGCGGGCTCGATCCCGTCGTGCTCAGGTTCCCGGGACTCGGCCTCGACATCGACGGGCCCGAGGACCTCCGGGCCCTGCTCGAGAGCGAGCGGCAGACGCGGAGCTGGCGCCTCGTCCGGGGGTTCGGGATCGAAGCGCGGCTGGGGAGCAGCGGGCCATGATCACCAAGGAGTGCTACGTCGCCCCCGACAGCGCCAGCGCCCTGGCGGAGGCCCGGCCGTTTCTCGAGGCCAAGTACCGGGCCTACCAGCGCTGGGAGCAGGACAAGGCGCTGCCCGCCGGCGAGAGCTTCGCGCTTCCGTTCGAGGACCTGGCGCGAGACCGCTTCATCATCGGCGATCCCGTGAAGGTCAGGGACGAAGTCGCCCGCCATCGGGAGCGGCTCGAGGTCACGACAATGACGTTCCGGCTCCAGTGGCCCGGGATGGAGCAGGCCAAGGTCCTGCGCTCGATCCGCCTCCTTGGCGAGAAGGTCTTCCCTCACTTCCGGTAGGCCGATGGCGGCGCGGTACGAGGTCATCGGCGTCGAGGGGCTTCCCGAGATCCGGACCGGAGACGATCTGGGACGGCTGATCGTCGACGCCGCGGCGCGCCAGGACACACCCCCGCGCGAGGGGGACTGCCTGGTCGTGAGCCAGAAGATCCTGTCCAAGGCCGAGGGGCGCGTCGTGCGGCTGACCGAGGTCGTGCCCTCGCCGGCTGCGCTGGCGATGGCCGGAGAGCTCGGGCGCGATCCGCGGCTCGTGGAGCTGATCCTCGGGGAGTCGCGACGCGTCGTGAGAATGGACAAGGGCGTGCTGATCGTCGAGACCCGCCACGGCTGGATCTGCGCGAACGCGGGCGTGGACCAGTCGAACGTGGGCCTCGAGACCGCCGCCCTCCTCCCCGAGGATCCCGACCGCTCGGCCCAGACCCTCCGCGATCGCATCCGCCGGCTGACGGCCCTGGACCTCGCGATCATCGTCTCCGATACCTTCGGTCGGCCCTGGCGCGAGGGTCTGACCAACGTGGCCATCGGCGTCGCGGGGCTCGAGCCGATCAAGAGCTACCTGGGCGAGCGGGACCCGGCCGGCCACGTGCTCCAGGCGACGCTCCTGGCCATCGCCGACGAGCTCGCGGGCGCCGCGGAGCTGGTGATGGGAAAGCTCAGCCGGATCCCCGTGGCCATCGTCCGCGGTCTCGCCGTGGTGCGCGCCGAGGCCACCTCGAAGGCGCTCCTGCGCGATCCGGCGCGCGACCTGTTCAGGTAGGAAGCTGGTATGCGGATCGCCATCCTGGGCGGGACCGGCAAGGAGGGCATGGGACTCGCCCTCCGCTGGCTCAAGGCCGGTCACCCGATCATCATCGGCTCGCGGGACGCCGCACGCGCCCGGGCAAAGGCCGATGAGCTGAGGGCTCAGGTCGGCGGTGACGCCGGCGGGATGACCAACCCGGAGGCAGCGGCTGCGGGCGACCTGGTCGTGCTGACGCTCCCCTACACCGGGCTGGCCGCCACGCTCCCGGAGGTGAAGGGCGCCTGCCAGGGAAAGGTCATCGTCAGCGCGGTGGTGCCGCTGGCCTTCGGGGGCGGGCGGCTCTTCGTGCCCCCGCCGATCGGCTCGGCCGCTGAGGAGGCCCAGCAGCTCCTGGGCGCCGGGGCGAGGGTCATCGCGGCCTTTCACCACATCGCCGCCCACGAACTGGCCTCGCTCGACCAGGCAATCGACTGCGACCTCCTCCTCTGCGGCGACGACCCTGCGGCCAGGCAGCAGGTCGCCGAGCTCGGGACGAGCATGGGGCTCCGCGCCCTCGACATCGGGCCCCTCTCGAACGCCGGCCTGCTCGAAGGGATCACGGCGGTGCTGGCAATGATCAACCGCCGCTACAAGGTGAAGAACTCCGGAATCAAGATCACGGGGCTGTGACCGCAGTTCGAGCCGAGGGGTGGCGGCCATGCCGGGAGGCAGGCCCGCCACGAGGCGAGGCCCGACGCAGTTCGAGCCGAGGGGCGGCGGCCATGCCGGGAGGCAGGCCCGCCACGAGGCGAGGCCCGACGCAGTTCGAGCCGAGGGGCGGCGGCCATGCCGGGAGGCAGGCCCGCCACGAGGCGAGGCCGGAATAGGGAAAGGAGACCCATGGCGAGCGAAGGCGCTGTCGTCGTGCACCACGAGCAGCTCAAGCGCTTCATCACCGAGGTACTGGGGGCCCTCGGCATGCGCCGGCCCATCGCCGAGCACACCGCCGCGCTCATGGTCCAGACCGACCTGCGGGGCGTGGACTCCCACGGGATCGGGATGCTCCCCCTCTACGTGGAGTGGACCCGCAAGGGATACATCGATCCCGCGGCCGAGCCGCTCGTCGTGCGGGACGAGCTGGCCACGGCCCTGGTGGACGGGCAGCGCGGGCTCGGACACTGGACCTCCACGCGGGCGATGACGCTGGCCATCGAGAAGGCCAAGGCCTTCGGCGCAGGGTTCGTGGCGGTGCGGAACTCGAACCACTTCGGCGCGTGCGCCTGCTACTCCATGATGGCCCTCCCCCACCAGCTGGTCGGCATCGCGATGACGAACTCCTTCGTCCCCGCCATGGTCCCCACGTTCGGCCGCAAGGCCATGCTCTCCACGAACCCGCTGAGCGTCGCCGTGCCCGCGGGCGGCGAGCCGCCCTTCGTCCTGGACATGGCGACCACGACGGTGGCGATGGGCAAGCTCACGATCGCCTCGCGCTGGCGGAAGTCGATCCCCGAGGGCTGGGCGCTCGACGAGCAGGGCCATCCAGCGAGCGACCCCGACGTCGCGCTCAAGAACCGGCTCCTCACCCCGCTCGGCGGAAGCCGAGAGCTCGGCAGCCACAAGGGGTACGGGCTCGGGGCCGTCGTCGACATCCTCTCCGGGGTCCTGCCGGGAGCGGTCTACGGCGACCTCTTCCTCCGGAGCGGGATGGAGGAGCGCCGCCACACGAACGTGGGCCACTTCTTCGGGGCCATCGACATCGCCCGGTTCCGGCCCCTCGACGAGTTCAGAGCGGCCATGGACGACATGCTGAGGGCGCTGAAGGCCACGCCGCCCGCGGAAGGCCAGGAGCGGGTGTGGGTCGCCGGCGAGCCCGAAACCGAGTGCGAGCGGCGGCGCCTCGTGGAAGGGATCCCGCTCGCGCCGGCCCTCGTGAGCGAGGTCAACGAGCTAGCGTTGACCCTCGGCGTGGCCCCGCTCGGCTAAGCCGCGCGACGAGGCAGGGACCGTGCTGCAGCCAAGACACAACCCGCCACGGCTGGCAGGCCGGGATAGGCCGCACGCGATGCTGCATAACACCGCGGCGCAGGAGGGTTTCCCTTGATTCCGACCCTGAACACGACCGACCTTGAACGGCCTCGCACCCAAACGGAACTCCGCGCTTGGGTCGACGACCTTCATCGAAAGTTCGGTCAGACCCAAGAAGGCAAGCGAGCAGTACGCCTGAACCGCGGCGACCTTGTAAAGAGATTCAAGGAGGAGATCTGGCCTCTCGCGCTCTTCGCGGATGCCTTCTACAATGGTAGAGGAGACGTTCTCTTTAAGCCGGTTATCGGCAATCAGTCTTATGACGCGCTCATCCTTGAAGCGTCAGCGCATAAGGTGCTGCACCATCTACAGATCACGCAATCGTTCGACGGGTATCAGAACTACCTTCGCATGCTCCACCTCGTGGAGCACGGTCGGGCCCCCGTCACAAGCGCGATGCTCCAAAGGGACAAAGCCAGCGGGCGTGTGCCGGAAACCTGGCCAGAGGCCGTACCCCACGACCAGGTCTTGGCGCGGACTTTCGTGGCCATCCACGAGGCAGTACGGCGTAAGTCGCAAATGCGCTATGAATCAGATACGTCCCTCATCGTTGAGTTCGAAGACAATCACATTCACTCCGAAAGCGATCGGAGCGCTCTGGATAGCTTCGCTCGCTCAACGGTCGTTCCGGCCGCAGCACATGTCGCGGCTCTATACCTCGTGAGCGATCGTGAACGCCTTGCATTCAAGTACGAAAGTGGGGCTGCGGCCCAACAGCCGATTGGAGCGGACCGGCTAAGCCGGCCGCTCAACCTGAGCGTTGATATGACTTCCGCTGTCAAGTAGGTGATGACGCCAGGAGCGGTGGTCGTGTTCCTCCTTCATGGTGGTTGCTCGAACCATCGGAAGAGACGGAGCCTGTAACTGCGACGGTTGATCATGCTGATATCCGT
>JACQWB010000030.1 GCA_016209385.1 Candidatus Rokuibacteriota bacterium | reverse complement strand
TCTGTCACCCCTATCCCCTTCGGCGACTTGGCGTTGTCACCTGAGGCAAGAGCCGGATGCGGTAATGCCGCTCGTCCGGATCTGTGGAGGGGGTTACGAGTAATCGTCATCTCTACTCCGACTGTGCTTAATCGGAGGGGGCCTCGACGGCCCCCTCCGAAGCCTCCCCTTGGGCGTATTTCGAGCGCGGCGGGTTCGGCCCCGGGTACCCACTCCGAAGGAGTGGGTGGGCGCTCGAACAGCGGCTATTCCGAAGTGCTTGTAGCCGAGGCGACCGGCGTCGCCCTGCTCCGGTAGCGAGGGTCGCTCGGGAGCGGGCGTGCGTCAAGACCTTTGCGTCGGGTCAGGCGACGCCCGGCACGACCTCGCCCGCGAGGAGCTCCAGATGGCGGAGCTCGTCGAACACCGGGTTCAGGAGGAGCAGCCCGGCCCCCGCGGCCCGAACCTCGTTCAACCCGGCGATGACCTCGTCCGTGTCCCCCACGATCGCTACCCGATCGGCGAGTCCGGGGTTTCCGTAGAAGGTACCGAACCACTCGCGGAGCCGCGCGAGCGCCCGGCCCTTGTCGCGATCCAGGGCGAGGTAGACGCGCTTGGCGATCGGAAAGGTGGCGGGATCCCGCCCGGCTTCGGCAAGCGACGCGCGCACGTGAGCCGCCTGCTCTCTGAACTCGGCGGTCGAGCTGGACCCGGCGCCGATCCAGCCGTCGCCGAGCTCGACGGCTCGCGTGAGCGCCGCCGGCTGGCGGGCGCCGAACCAGAGGGCCGGGTGAGGCTTCTGGACCGGCTTCGGCTCCATCGCGGCGTTCTCGAGCTTCCAGAACTCGCCGTCGACGGTGACCCGTTCCTCGGTCCAGAGCCGCTTCATGAGCCGGATCCCCTCGGCAAAGCGGCGTACTCGCCGCTCAGGCGAGAGCCCGAACGCGGGATAGATGCGCGGGTTACCGCCGAGCCCGACGCCGACGATCAGCCGTCCGCCGCTGAGCTGGTCGAGGGTCGCCAGGCTCTTCGCGAGCTGGACCGGGTTCCTGAGCGGGGTGAGCAGCACGGCTGATCCCAGCCGCAGCGTCCGCGTGACTGCCGCGGCGTAGGTCAGGAGCGTGACGGGTTCCAGGCAGGCGGCCCGGCCCAGGATCTGTTCCATCACCCAGGCGCTCTCGTAGCCCAGGGCTTCCGCCTGCGCGAGGAAGGTCGCGAGGGCGGCGGGCTCGGCGCCGCGCTTGTTCACCACCTGGGGGATCGCGATCGCAAACCGTACCGGCTGTGTCACCATGGCGGGTTACGGGATGACCGGGAGGGTCACGTGGGAGGGATGCGAGGCATCGTGATGAATGGTGTTGACGGCGGTCTCCCACCGCGAGTTCTCCCAGAGCGGCTCGCCGGTGTTGGGGTTCACGTCGAAGCGCGGGTAGTTGGAGGACGAGATGTCGAGGCGGATCCGATGGCCGGCCGCGAAGAGGTTCGAGGTCGGGTAGAGCTCAAAGGAGACCTCGTAGATCCGTCCGGGCTCGAGGAGCTCGGCGGTCCCGCGGTTCCGGTAGCGGAGGCGGAGGATTGAGTCGGTCAGGTTCATCGCGTAGCCCTCTGGATAGTCGGGGTTCGGTGGGTGGACGTCGATGAGCTTGGCGGTGATGTCCGTGTCGAGCGCCGACGAGGAGACGAAGAGCGTCACCCTCACGGGTCCCGTAGCCTCGATGTCGCGGGCCAGCGGCGCGCTCTGGAAGACCAGGACGTCGCGGCGGGAGGCTAGCGGGAGGTCCGGCGGCCGGCAGCCGAAGAACTGGGACGCCTCGCGCTGGTCGAAGGCGCCCGGGATCCCGATGATGTCGCGCTCGCGCTCCTCGACGGGAATCTCCGGGGCACCAGCGGGACGGGGCATCAGCCCCACCAGCGAGGACATGTTGCCCCCGATGGTCGGAACGGGCCGGCGTGGGTCGAACTCGAAGCTGGTCGAGGCCGAGCGTGCGGGCGGAGCCGCCGGCGCTAGGCCGCCGCCGGGCTGGAGGTAGAACTTCGTGACGCGGGTGCGCGCCAGCGGCCACTCGCTCTCGTTGCGCCAGCGGCCCCCGTGGTCCAGCCGGCCCTGCCCGTTCCGACGGCCCGAGCCGCCTCCCATGACGAAGAGCCTGAGCGGGGGCGCGTTGCCCCAGCCGTTCGAGACTCTCTTGAGGACGGCGTCGAAGAACGCGAGGCGCAGCTCGTTGTAGTCCACCGCGGCGTCGGGCCCGAAGTCCACGTCGCCGGAATAGGTAACGCCGAGCTGCTTGAAGCCGTGGGTCCACGGCCCCATCAGGCCCCAGACCGGCCCCTTCTTGAGCCGCCGGAGCCCGACGAAGTTCTCCATGTTCGCCCGCGTGTAGGAGTCGTACCAGCCCGAGGAGAAAACCATCGGGACATCGGCGTGCTCCGGCCAGTGCCGCTCGATGTTGAAGCCCGGCTGCGCCCAGTAGTCATCGGCGTCGCCGTGGGTCCCGATCTCGAAGGCCCACGCCTCGTAACGTGGGATCAGCGCCAGGGGCGAGCAGCCTTTCTTGAGCGGCACGCGCGTCAGCCACTCGCGGACGTTGACGGCGCCGAGCGCCCGCTCGATCACCGGGTCGGCCTTGGCCTCCCGGGACTTGGCCCCCTGCCAGAAGGCCCAGCAGAGGAAGCGCATCTCGAAGGCCCCGTTGTGGCGGACGGTGGAGGTGTAGGCGTTGGCCCCGCCCTGGTTGACCCACATGGCCCTGAGGTGGGGCGGGTTCCGGGTGGCCGCCGCCGACTGGGTCCAGCCCATGTAGGACGTCCCGAAGGTGCCCACCTGGCCGTCGCTCCAGGGCTGCTGCGCGATCCACTCGATGGTGTCGAAGCCGTCGGGCGGCTCCTGCGTGAGGAACGCGAACTCACCCTCCGAGCGGTAGCGGCCGCGCACGTCCTGGATCACGACGATATAGCCACGCTCGGCGTACCAGAGGCCGTTTCGCTCGACGCGCTCGGCGTTGTCCTTCGAGTACGGAGTCCGCTCGAGAAGCGCGGGGAAGCGCCCCTCGGCAAAGGCCCCGGCGCGCGAGGGGCGATAGACATCGGCGGCGAGGTGGATCCCGTCCCGCATCGGGATCAGCACGTTCTTCAGGACGATGGCTTCGTACTGGGGTTTGGACGCGGTCATGGGGGTCTCCGTCAGAGAGGGTCGAGCGGGAAGATCGGGCGGCGGACTCGCGTGAAGTTGAACCGGGCCAGGTTAGAGGAGGAGAGCCCGGGGGCGTCCACCTCGATGATCGCCTTCGCGATGGGCTCGAAGGCGGCCCGGTAGTGGATCGTCGATTTCACGACGACGATCTTCTCATCGCGCGGGTCGATCCCGACGAAGCGGAGCATCTCGGGGTCCAGGGTCTGCCAGCGGTGAGAGATCAGGATCACCTTCACGTCGTTGACGTCGAGGACCGCGGTGGGTCCGAGCTTGCCAGGGAGCCCGCGGAACATGGGCCCCTTGTGGATGAAGCGGCCGTCCGAGAGGGTGCGCACCCGGCCCGTGACCTCCAGCGGCGCGCCGTGGCGGTCATCCACCTTGCCCCCGATCTTGAGCGTCAGCGTGTTGCCGACGCCGGCCCTGACGCACGCCCGAACCGCCTCGGGGTCCCAGAGGCACGCCACGACCGCTGAACGCGCTCCGATCCGGAGCAGCTCACGCAGAATCTCGGTGCCGTCTCCCGCTGCACCTCCGCCCGTGTTGTCGGCCATGTCGGCGAGGATGACGGGCTTCCCCTCCGTGGCGAGCGCCGTGGCCACGGCCTCCCTGACCGGGAGCCCGTGGTGGACGAACTCGTGCCGGTGCTCCCACGCGACCTGTTGGAGCTCGTCGGCCCTGGCCTCGGCGAGGGCCGGGTCGCCATCGGTGATGACGACGATGCCGAGGCCGGCGTCCGGAATATCCGCGTGGGGGAAGCCGCCGAAGATGGAGACCGAGAGTATCTTGGCGTCTTGTTCCAGCGCGTCGGCCAGATCGTAGAGCCGGCGCATGGGCCCCTTGGTGGTCCCCATGTTGCCCAGCGGCGGAAGCAGCGGCGGCTTCCTGAGTGCCCGCACGGGGCGAATTTTCTTCTGGACGATCTGGATCAATCGCTCTGCGGCCTCGGCCCCGCGCTCGCGCATATCCACGTGCGGGTAGGTCTTGTAGCCGACGAGGAAGTCAGCATGAGCCACGATGTCGCTGGAGAGGTTGCCGTGGAGGTCCAGGGGAGCCGCGATCGGCACGCGGGTTCCGACGACGCCCCGCACCGCCTTCAGCAGGTCTCCCTCTCCGTCGTCGAGTCCCTCGGGCACCATGGCCCCGTGGAGGTCGAGCAGGATCCCGTCGAGCGGTCCGGCGGCCCTCAGGTCGGCCACGAGCCGCTCCTTCAGGTGCGTGTAGATCTCGCGCGTGACGCGTCCCGCCGGCGACGCGGCCGCCGCCACCGAGGGCACCAGCGCGACGCCGTGCTTCTCGGCCACCTCGATCATGCCGCCCAGACACGTGCCGGTAACGCGGAAGACCTCGAGGATCTCGCCACCGTAGTGCAGGTCGCGGGCCTCGAACTGCGCCCGGTCGGTCGGGAGGTTCGAGAAGGTATTGGTCTCGTGGGACGCCATGGCGAGGAAGAAGCGCACGCGGGCCTCTCCTAAAGCTTCATGTGGGGGTCGAGCCAGTCGCGCAGCGTGTTGCCCATGAGGTTGATCACGAGCGTGGTGACGAAGATGGCGAGGCCGGGGAACGTGGCGATCCACCAGGAGTTCAGCATGTAGAGGCGCCCCTCGCCGAGCATGTTCCCCCAGGCGGGAGTCGGCGGCTGGATCCCCAGCCCCAGGAAGGAGAGGAACGACTCCAGGATGATGACGCGCGCCACCTGGAGGGTCGCGATGACGACGATGACCGAGACCAGGTTGGGGAAGATCTGGCGGAAGATTATCCGGATGTGGCTCATCCCGAGCGCCCGTCCCGCGGTGACGAACTCGCGCTCGCGGAGGGAGAGCGTCTCGGCGCGGATGACCCGCGTGTAGAGCGGCCAGTCGGCGATGCCGAGGACGATGATCATGTTCGGGAGGCTGGGGCCGAGGACGGCGATCACGGCGAGGGCCAGCAGCACGAACGGGAAGGAGAGCATCACGTTGACCAGCGTCATGATGACGGCGTCGGCCCGGGAGCCGAAGTACCCCGCCCCCAGCCCCATCAGCACGCCGATCGAGGCGGAGATGAGCACCGCGGACACGCCCACGACGAGGGAGACGCGCCCGCCGTAGATCAGGCGCGACAGCAGATCGCGCCCGACCTGGTCGGTGCCGAGCCAGTGCTGGGGGGAGCCGCCCTCCATCCACGCCGGCGGCGCCAGGCGATGGCGGATGTTGACCGCGAGCGGGTCGTGGGGGGCGACCCAGGGTGCGAACACGGCGCTCCCCACGATCACCAGGACGATGCCGGTGGCGACCAGGCCCCACTTGAGGCGCCAGAGCCGGTGGAGCGAGACGCTGACGCGGGTCGGCTCCCCCACGCCGGGCACGCCGTGGGACAGCGCGACGTCCGTCCTGGCGCTCGCCACTTTCACGGGCCCGCCTGGAGCAGCGGTGGCGGCACTGCCGCGCTCACGTCACGCGCGTCGATCACTGGGCTACCTTCGCTCATGATTGAGCACCTCCGTTCGAGCGCCCACCCGCCCCTTCGGGGCGGGTACCCGGCCGGCGCAATCAACTCGGGCCTCGCCTCGGGGCGGGCCTGCCTCACGGCATGGCCGACGCCCCTCGGCTCGAACTACCCCGGGGGGAGGTATCGGAAGGGGCGGGTACCCGCGCCGGGTACCCACGAAGTGGGTGCGCGCGCGAGCGCGGGGGGTCGGCGTGGGTGCGCCCCCC
>JACQWB010000029.1 GCA_016209385.1 Candidatus Rokuibacteriota bacterium | reverse complement strand
GGTGTGGCGCGGGTACCCGCCCCTTCCGAACCTCCCCCGTTGCAGTTCGAGCCGAGGGGCTGCCGACGAGCCGCAGGCGAGGAGAGCCACGAGGCGAGGCCCGAGTTGATTGCGCCGGCCCAGCCCGCGCTCGAAGGGACGGTGCTGACGCATGAGGGAAGGTAGCCCAATGAGCTGCGGGTCCGCACAGGTCGCCGGACGCTCTTCATCGGGAGCCTCGGATCCCGGAGAGCAGGGAGTAACGCTGGAGATCCGGATCCACGGCCGCGGCGGGCAGGGCGCCCAGGTCGGGTGCCAGATCCTGGCCGGCGCCTTCTTCAGGGCGGGCCGCTGGGCCCAGGCCTTTGCGGCCTATGGCGGCGAGCGGCGGGGCGCGCCGGTCACCGCGTTCCTGCGCGTGGCTGACCGGCCCCTCCGGGTCCGCGCCGACATCGAGCACCCCGACCATGTCATCGTCCTGGATCCGAGCCTGCTTGCCGAGCCGAACGTGACCGCCGGCATCCGCGAGGGCGGCAGTCTGCTCGTCGACGCGCCGCTCACCCGCGTTCTCCCGGTGGAGGTCACCCGGGTGGTGGCCGTGGATGCGACGGCAAGCGCCGCGATCCGGGAAGCCAGAGTCGGCGCGGGAGAGGCGCTCAGGGTGCTGACCGTGGACGCCACGTCCATCGCGATGCGGTGGGGCCTCGGCCCGATCGTCTCAACGGCCATGCTCGGCGCCTTCGCGGGAGCGACCGGGTTGGTTTCGCTGGAAACGCTGCTCGAGGCCGTGCGAGAGGGGAGCCCCTCCAGGCTGGAGGAGAACATCCTCGCCTGCCGCGAGGCCTACGCGGTCTGCGCGAGGCTCGACGCGGAGCGAGGCTGAGATGGCAGGGGACCTGGGCGGCGCCCGATCACTGGCGTGGTCTGAGCCCGGTCGAACCACCGGCGAGATCAGGACCGGGGGCTGGCGCACGCGGCGGCCCCAGTACGTGACGCGCCCGGCACCGTGCCAGCTCGCCTGCCCGGCGGCAGAGGCGATCCCCCCGTGGATCGCACGGGCAGAAGCGGGAGATTTCCGGAGCGCCTGGGAGCTGATCAGGGAGGAGAATCCGTTTCCCGCGGTCACGGGCCGGGTCTGCGCGCATCCGTGCGAGACCGCGTGCAACCGCGGCGCGTACGACGGGGCGGTCGCGATCAACGTCCTCGAGCGGTTCGTCGGCGACTGGGGCCTCCGTCACGGGCAACCCGAAACGCCCCGGGCCAGGTGGCAGGAACGGGTTGCCGTGGTAGGCGGTGGCCCCGCCGGGCTGGCGTGCGCCTATCACCTGGCCCGGCTCGGCTACCGGGTCACGATCTACGAGGCGATGCCCGAGCTGGGCGGGCTTCTCCGCTACGGAATTCCCGCCTACCGGCTCCCCCGGAGCGTCCTCGACAGGGAGATTCAGTTCATCCTGAGCCTCGGCGTCGCGGTGCGCGCCGGCGCGCTCCTGGGACGGTCGGTAGGCTGGGAGACGCTGGACTCCTACCAGGCCGTCTTTCTCGCCACCGGCGCTCCGTGTCCGGTGCGTCTCGGCGTTCCCGAAGAGGCCAGCCCCGGCGTCTACGACGGGCTCGCGTTCCTGCGCGAGGCCAACTCGGGGCGCCCCCCACGCCTCGGCGACTGGGCGGTCGTGGTCGGCGGCGGGAGCACAGCCATGGACGTCGCGCGGACCGCCGTCCGACTCGGCGTGGCGGTGACCGTCGTCGCGCTGGAGGCTCGCGACGCGATGCCCGCGGTCGCCGAGGAGGTGGAGCAGGCCATTGCCGAGGGCGCCACGATCATCAATCAGGTCGGCGTGGAGAAGATCCTCCTCGGCAAAGGCCGGGTGGCCGGGGTGAGCATCCGTCCCGCCCGGCTTTCCTTCGACGAATCCGGGGCGATCCGCCCGGCCTTCTCCGACGGGGACGCGATCGTCCTGGAAGCTGACGCGCTCCTGCTCGCGATCGGCCAGGTCCCCGACGCGACCTCGCTCCCTCCCGGCGTCCGGCTCCACCAGGGGATCGTCGCAGCCGGAGAGGACGGAGCGACCGACCGGCCCCGCTTCTTCGCGGGGGGAGACATGGCTCCCGGACCGCGTTCGGTTGCCCGCGCCGTCGGCTCGGGGACGCGGGCCGCCCGCGCCATCCACAGGCTGCTGAGCGGGCAGGACCGGCCGGAACGCCCCGCATCCGACGGCGCACCGCGTCGTCGCCCTCGCCGAAATCAACCTGGACGCCTTTCCCCGGCTGGCGCGCGCCGAGCGAGATCAGCGCTCGGCGGCCGAACGGGTCGCTTCGTTCGTCGAGGTGACCAACGGGCTGAGCGAGGCGCGGGCCCGCGGCGAGGCGCGGCGGTGCTTTTCGTGCGGAGCCTGCACGGGCTGCGACGCGTGCCTGATCTTCTGCCCCGACGTGGCGATCCGACGGGTTGACTCGAGCGGGTACGAGGTCCTGGGCGAGTACTGCAAGGGGTGCGGCCTCTGCGCGCGCGAGTGCCCGCGCGGCGCCCTCGTGATGGTCCCCGAGCGATGAGCCGAGCCAGGCGGGTGACACGGCGAGCGGGGCGCCCCAGCGCCGGCGCCGGGGGGTCCCCCACACCGGGCGCACCCACGCCTTCGGCTTGGGTACCCGGGCGCCGACGCTGGGGCTGCTCGCCGGGGCAGGACCCGCCTGGCTCGAGATGAGCCGATGCTGACGGCGGTAGCAGAGCGGCACACGAGGATGCTCCTCACCGGCGACCACGCCGTCGCCTACGCCGCGCTTCTGGCCCGTCCCCGCCTGATTCCCGTCTACCCGATCACCCCCCAGACCCCCGTGCTCGAAAAGCTCCTGGAGCTCCAGGAGCGGGGAGCACTCGCCGCGGACGTCATGACCGTGGAGTCGGAGCACTCAGCCATGGCAGCCTGCATCGCCGCCTCCCTGGCTGGCGCGCGCGTGTTTACCGCCACGGCCTCGCAGGGCCTCGCACTCATGCACGAGATGCTCCATTACGCTGCGGGAGGCCGCGCGCCCGTCGTGATGGTGAACGTGAACCGGACCCTGGCGGCGCCGTGGGGGTTCTGGGCCGATCAGACCGACAGCCTGGCGCAGCGCGACACCGGCTGGCTCCAGCTCTACGCCGAGTCGGCGCAGGAGGCGCTGGACTCGGTCCTCCAGGCATTCCGCGTCGCCGAGGCCGTCCTCCTCCCGGCGATGGTCGTCATCGAGGCCATGTACGTCTCCCACACGCTGGAGCCGGTGGACGTGCCCGAGGGCGGGCTCGTGGATGAGTTTCTTCCGCCCTACGAGCCCCCCGTCCGCCTTGATCCCGAGGCTCCCCGCCAGTTCGGGGGCACCGTTTCGCCGGCCCAGTGGCGTGCAAACCGCCTGGCCATGCAGGCCGCGATGGAGCTGGCTCTCGAGGCCGTTGAGGCGGCGGGCCGAAGCTATGGCGAGCTGACCGGGCGGCCGTACTCACGGGTGGAAGCCTACCGGGCCGATGATGCGGAGGTCGTGCTCCTCGCCGCAGGCGGCATCGCGGGGACCGCCCGGGAGGCCGTGGACCGGCTCCGCAGGGAGGGGATCGCCGCTGGCCTGGTGAAGCTGAGGCTCTTCCGTCCATTCCCCGCCGCCGACATCGTCCGCCTCCTGGGGGACGTACCGAAGGTCGCGGTGATCGACCGGAACTGCTCGGTCGGAAGCGGCGGGATCATCTGTCAGGAGGTGCGCGCGGCGCTCCACGCCCACGGCGTGAGCCGGCCTCAGGTCTTCGCGTTCATCGCCGGCCTCGGCGGCGTCAACGTCTCCCGAGACCGGATCGTCCAGATTTGCCGCCATGCGGTGAAGGCGCAGAGCCCACCGCCCGGGTCCATCCTCGAGGAGGCGCTATGAGCATCCTCGCCGCGCCCGAAACCGAGCTGCTCTCCCCCGGGCACGCCTCCTGTCCCGGCTGCGCCGTGGCCCTGGCGGTGAGGTTCGTGCTCAAGGCCCTCGGCCCGCAAACTGTCGTCGTCATCCCGCCCTCGTGCATCGCGGTGATGGCCGGGCCTCTGCCCCTGGCCTCCATGCGGGTTCCGGTCTTCCAGACTGCGTTCGAGACCACGGCCGCCGCAGCGTCGGGGCTCGCGCGCGCCTTCAGGGCCCGGGGCGAGGAGGTCATCGTCGCCTGCCTCGCCGGGGACGGCGGTACCCACGACATCGGCCTGCAGGCGCTGTCCGGCGCCGCCGAACGGAACGAGGACTTCATCTATTTCTGCTTCGACAACGAGGGCTACCAGAACACCGGGAACCAGAAGAGCTCGGCCACGCCCTGGGGGGCGCGGACCACGTCGACCCCGCGAGGCAAGTCCACCCGCAAGAAGGACATCGTGCAGATCATGGCCGCCCATCGGATCCCGTATGCGGCCACAGCCTGCCCGGCGTACCCTGACGACCTCGTGGCGAAGGTCGAGCGGGCCAAGGGGCTCAGGGGCACGCGCTTCATCGAGCTGCTCTGCCCCTGCGTGCCGGGGTGGGGGATCGGCGACGATGCCTCGCTGCGGGTGGTCCGCCTCGCGGTGGAGTCGAAGCTGTTTCCGCTCTACGAGGTGGAGGATGGACTGCGCTACCGCATCACGCGGGAGCCCGCCGGCCTGCCCGTGCGGGAGTACCTCTCGGCCCAATCCCGCTACCGGCACCTGACCGAGGAAGGGGTGAGCCAGATCCAGGAGGCAGTGGACCTGGAGTGGGCCCGCCTGCTCGACGCGGGTACCCACGCCGGAGGCGTCGGCGCCCCCCTCCGATTGTCCTAGCAGGCTGAGGCGAAAACTGGTTCGAGCGCGGGCTTGGCCCGCGCAATCGAAGGGGGGAGGCATCGGAAGGGGGGCGGAGCCCCCCTCCGAGCAATCTGGAGCGGGTCGAGGGGTTTGGGCCTCGCTGAGGTCAGGAGGGGAATCGCCATGGCAGACATTCCTTACGTCGAGCGGCTATCTCGTGAGGAGCTGGAGACGCTTCAGCTCGCCCGCCTGCGCCGGGTGGTGGGGTGGGTGTACGAGCGGGTTCCGTTCTACCGCGAGCGGCTGAAGGCGGCGGGGATCAGGCCGGAGAACCTCCGCTCGCCGGCCGATATCCAGCGCTTGCCTTTCACGGCGAAGGTGGACCTGAGGGACCACTACCCGTTTGGCCTTCTGGCTGTTCCGCAGCGTGAGGTCGTCAGGATCCACGCGTCGTCCGGGACGACGGGGAAGCCGATCGTCGTGGCCTACACGCGGAGCGACCTCGAGGTCTGGGCCGAGGTGATGGCGCGCACGCTGGAGACCGGCAACGTGGGCCCCGGGGACGTGGTCCACAACGGGTACGGCTACGGGTTGTTCACCGGCGGCCTGGGCTTCCACTACGGGGCCGAGCGGCTGGGGGCCACGGTGATTCCGCTCTCGGGCGGCTTCACGGAGCGCCAGCTCATGGCCATGCGGGACTTCGGCTCCACGGTCCTCTGCTGCACGCCCTCGTACAGCCTGCACCTGGCGGAGGCGCTGGCCGAAGCCGGGGTCAAGCCTGGTGAGCTCAAGCTCCGGGTAGGGTTCTTTGGGGCCGAGCCCTGGACCGAGGCGATGCGGGATCAGATCGAGTCGCGCCTCGGCCTGGCGGCGCTGAACATCTACGGGCTCAGCGAGGTGATCGGGCCCGGCGTCGCCGTGGAGTGCCTCGAAAAGAACGGAATGCACGTCCACGAAGACCACTTCCTCACGGAGGTGATCGACCCCGAGACCCTGGCACCGGTGCCGCCGGGCATGCCGGGAGAGCTGGTGTTCACGACGCTGACGAAGGAGGCGTTGCCGCTGCTCCGGTACCGGACGCGGGACCTGTCGCTGGTGCTCGCGGAGCCGTGTCCCTGCGGCAGGACGCTGAGGCGGATCGCGCGGATCACGGGGCGGACGGACGACATGCTGATCATCCGCGGGGTGAACGTGTTTCCGTCCCAGGTGGAGCACGTGTTGATGCAGACCCCGGGCGCCGAGCCCCACTATCTCCTCGTCCTTCGTCGCGAGCGGGCGCTCGACACCCTGGAGGTCCAGGTGGAGGCCCGCGCGGAGGTGCAGGCCGCGGGGCCAACAGCGGTCGGCGCGCTCGCGGCCCAGATCCGCCGCAGGCTCCACGAGGCCCTGGGGCTGACCGTCGAGGTCACGGCGCTGGCGCCGAAGACGCTCGAGCGGAGCGTCGGCAAGGCCCAGCGCGTGCGCGACCTCAGGCAGCGGCGTGAGAAGTATTCTCCGCCGGCGAAGGGAGGAGGTGAGGAGTGATGAAGGGCCGATGCTGCGCGCCGCGGAAGGTATCCACGAAGAAGGCGCCCCCCAAGGCGGTCAAGAAGGCGTGACAGAGGGGTCCGCATGAGGCGAACGACCTCGGGGCGCGACGGATCGGCTCGCATCGCAGAGAGGCCTGGATGACCCGCGTCGCTGAGGTAGGAATCCCGGCCGAGGCGAGGTGACGCTGCTTCGTGAGGCGTTTGGGCGGTGGCGATTGAGACCGGTTGTCGGGAGGGTGGTTGTCTGATGGCAGTGCGTCTGGATCGCGAAGGCGGCAGCGTCCTCCTGACCATCGACCGACCTGAGGCGAAAAACGCCCTGGACCTCGAAACCATCGAGGCCCTCTCAGAGATCGTGGACGGGCTGGCTCACGATCACTCCCTCAGAGGCGTCGTCGTCACGGGTGCGCGCGGCACGTTCATCTCGGGCGGCGACCTCAAGGACTTCCTCAGCCTGGACGACTCCGAAGCCGGGAAACGGATGGCCCGGCGGATGCAGTCGGTGCTGGCCAGGCTCGAGGCGCTGGAGGTGCCCGTGATCGCTGCTATCGAAGGGGTGGCGCTGGGCGGCGGTGCCGAAGTGGCCCTGGCCTGCGATATCAGGATCGCATCGGAATCTTCGCGAATCGCCTTCAAGCAGGTGAGTCTCGGGATCATGGTGGGATGGGGCGGGGGGCAGCGGCTCTTGAGGCTTGTGGGACGATCGAGAGCCCTCAGGCTGCTCTTGACAGGCGCCGCCCTTACCGGAGAGGAGGCACTCAGGATCGGGCTCGTAGACGACGTGGTCCCGGCCGGCGAGGCCCTGCCCGCCGCCCTGTCGCTCGCCCGGCAGACCGCGGCCCAGCCCGCGGCCGCGGTGCGGGCCACCAAACGGGCGCTCCACTACAGCGCCGAGATGTCCCGGGCCGAGGCAGCCGCGTTTGAGGCCGAGTGCTTCGCGACGCTCTGGGGAAGCGCCGATCACCGTGAGGCGGTCGCCGCGCTCATGGAGAAGCGGACGCCGGTGTTCAGAGGCGAATGACGATGGCCACGCCGTTCGAAGAGGCGCGTGCCCGCTGGCGGGCGCGACTCGACGCCGGAGCGAAGCCCGCGACCACCCACGCCGGCCTCCCGCTGGAGGCTCTCTACTTGCCTGAGCAGGCCACCGCCGGGTACCTCGAGCGCCTGGGATTTCCGGGCGACTTTCCGCTGACCCGCGGGATCTACCCCGGGATGTTCAAGGAGCGGCTCTGGACCGTGCGCCAGTACTCGGGCTTTGGCACCCCTGAGGAGACCAACGCCCGCTACCGCTTCCTCTTGGAGCACGGGCAGACCGGCCTCTCCGTGGCCTTCGACCTCCCGACCCAGATGGGGCTCGACTCTGACGACCCGCGGGCGCAAGGGGAAGTCGGCAAGGTCGGGGTGGCTATCGATACGGTGGACGACGTGGCCGCGGTGTTTGAAGGGATCCCGCTGGAGAAGATCAGCGTATCCTTCACCATCAACGCTACCGCAGCCATTATCCTGGCCATGTATCTGGTGCTCGCTCAGGAGCGCGGGATCGCGCCCCGACTCCTTACCGGCACCATCCAGAACGACATCCTGAAGGAGTACGTGGCGCGCGGCACCTGGATCTTCCCCACCGAGCCTTCCCTCAGGATGATCGCCGACACCATTGAGTACGCCTCCCGGGAACTTCCGCGCTTTAATCCCATTTCGATTGCCGGCGCCCACTTCAGGGACGCCGGGGCCACCGCCGTGCAGGAAGCTGCCTTCACACTGGCCGACGCCATTGCCTACGTGGAGTACGTGACGGGGCGTGGCCTTCCAGTCGATGCCTTCGCTCCGCGGCTCAGCTTCTATTTCTACACGCACTCGGACCTGTTCGAGGAGGTGGCCAAGTACCGGGCCATGCGCCGGCTGTGGGCCCGGCTCATGCGCGATCGGTTCGGGGCGAGGGATCCACGCTCGTGGCACTTCCGCTTCGGCGTGGTGTGCGGAGGGAGCACGCTGACCCGCCCGGAGCCCCTGAACAATGTCGTGCGTGTCGCCTACCAGGCGCTGGCCTCTGTGCTGGGCGGCGCCCAGACCATCTTCACGTGCGCGTGGGACGAGGCGATCGCGATCCCTACCGAGGCTTCCGCCCTCCTGGCTCTCAGGACCCAGCAGATCCTGGCTTACGAGACCAACGTTGCAGCGGTGGTGGACCCTCTGGGCGGGTCGTACTTTCTGGAGGATCTGACCGACCGGATGGAAGCGGCGATTGCCGAGAAGATCGCCCAGATTAAGCGGGAAGGCGGCATGGTTACAGCCATCGAGGCCGGCCGGGTCCAGGAGGAGATCGCGGAAAGCGCTTATCGGTGGCAACAGGCCGTCGAGCACGGCGAGAGGCGGATCGTGAGCGTCAACTGGGACCGCACTGAGGAGGCCGCGGTTGGCGAGTTCTTCCGGGAGAATCCCGAAACGGTCAGCCATCAACTCGCTCGCCTGGCCCGAACCAAGGCGGCCCGCGATTCGAGGCGCGTCGAGAAGGCGCTCGATACCCTCGGCGAGGCGGCCGCCCGGGACGACAACCTGATGCCGTACTTCCTCGAGGCCGCGGCGGCCCGGGCGACCATCGGCGAGATGGTCGCGCGGCTCAGGCAGGTGTTCGGCGAGTTCCGCGAGCCCCTGGTGTTTTAGTTCACTGCTTTTTCTCACAGGCCGCCGGTGGGAGCCGGCGGGGAAGGAGGGTTTTCAGATGGCGACGAAGGTGACCGTACTGACCAATGGCCCCCTGATGCTCAAGGGCGAGGTCGAGCTGACCGACGCCGAGGGCAAGGCGCTCCCCACAAAACCCGATGCCACGTACCTCTGCCGCTGCGGCGGCTCGGCAAAGAAGCCGTTTTGCGATGGCACGCACAAGAAAAACGGGTTTCAGGGGTGAGACGGAGCCGACGGTGAGCTGCCCCCGGGGAGGAGGGTTTCTCGATTGATGGGAGGCGGCGCGGGGCGATGGCCCGACGCCGTGAGGCCGAGCCGAGTCCGGAACCGCGGGGCGTCGTGGGACCGCTGAATGGCGTCCGGATCCTCGATCTGACCCGGTACATGGCCGGGCCCTACGGGACCATGCTCCTGGCCCACCTCGGTGCCGAGGTCATCAAGGTGGAGGAACCCAAGACCGGCGACCCCATGCGCCAGGTCTCGCTCTACTTTCAGGACGGGCTGTCAGCCCACTTCGTGAGCGGCAACGTCTCGAAGAAGAGCCTCACGCTGAACCTCCGGCACCCCGAAGGACGGCGGATCTTTCTCGAGCTGGTAGCCAGGGCTGACATTGTGGTGGAGAACTTCAGGCCCGGGACTATGGCGAAGCTCGGGCTCGACTATGAACGCCTCAGGGCCGTCAACCCGCGGATCATCCTGGGCTCCATCTCGGGCTTTGGCCAGACCGGCCCATGGCGCGACCTCCCTTCGTTCGACCTCGTGGCTCAGGCTGTCGGTGGCGGGATGAGCCTCACAGGAGAGCCGGGCAAAGCGCCGGTAAAGATGGGGATCCCCATCGGGGATCTGGGGGCCGGCGTCTTTGCGGCCCTGGGACTGGTCGCGGCGCTCTACTGTCGTGAGACGACGGGCCAGGGGGAGTGGGTTGATGTCGGGATGATGGATGTCCAGCTCTCGCTCCTCAACTACCTCGCCCACTACTACTGGGCTTCGGGAAATGTTCCGGGACCAGAGGGCGCGGGACACCCCAATGTGGTCCCGTATCAGATCTTCTGGACCCCAACGGGGTATCTCGCCGTGGCTGTGTACGGCGACCACTTCTGGACCGGCTTCTGCCGGGCTCTTGAACTCTCGGAGCTGATCGACGACCCGCGATTTGCCAGCAACGACCTCCGCTGCGAGCACCGGGAGAGCCTGATCCGGATCCTCGAGGAACGGATCGCCTCGCGCCCGAGAGAGGACTGGATGGGCCGCTTCGCCGAGGAAGGAATCCCTGCCGGCCCGGTGTACCGGGTGGATGATTCCCTCGCCTCTCCCCAAGCCCGGGCGCGACAGATGGTGGTGGAGGTCAAGGGGCCCTCGGGGAATCCGTTGAAGCTCCTCGGCGCCCCCTTCAAGTTTCAGAACCCCGGCGAGAAGATCACTCCACCTCCGACGCTGGGCCAGCACACCCTCGAGCTGCTCCGGGATCTCCTGGGCTATGCGGACGGGCAGGTCGACGCCCTCCGGCGCGAGGGGGTCATCTGAGGGGTCCGCACGCCCACGTGGTCTGATTCAGCTTCGGCGGCCGGCGCCTCGCGGGCGCCCCCTCATGTTCGACGTCTCCTCCCTCCCGCGGCTGGCGACCCGGGCGAATGCAGAATGAGCAAGGACAATCGGAGGGGGCCCGGGTACCCACGCCGGAGGCGTGGGTGTCCCCCTCCGAGGCCTCCCCCAGGAATGGTGGTTCGAGCCGAGGGGCTGCCGACGAGCCGCAGGCCTGGCAGTTCGAGCCGAGGGCCGTCGGCCATGCCGTGAGGCAGGCCCGGCGCGAGGCGAGGCCCGAGTAAGCAACACTGAGGCGAGGCCCGAGTTGGTAGCGCGGGCGAAGCCCGCGCTCGGAGCGCTTCGCGCGTATGCCGGTGGACGACTGGAGCATTCGAGCCGAGTTTTTCAGGATCCTGCTAGAATCGGTGTCGCCAGCGGGCCGAACCAGGAGGGAGCGGGTGAGAGACGTGGGGACGGCGCAACGGAGGTGGAGGCCGAGAGCGATCGTGGTCCCC
>JACQWB010000028.1 GCA_016209385.1 Candidatus Rokuibacteriota bacterium | reverse complement strand
GTGCGGGACCGTTGAGTCCGCCGCGGTGATCGCCGACAAGTTCTCGGGGCAGTCCCGCGGCTTCGGCTTCGTGGAGATGTCCACGAGCGAAGAGGCCCAGGCGGCGATCGCGAAGCTGAACGATCAGGCCTTCGAGGGCCGACGGCTCACGGTCAACATCGCAAACCCGCAGGCTGCGCGTTCCCGAGGCTCTGGCTCAGACAGGGGCTCCGGCGGCGGCAAGGGTCGCGCGCCCCGTTGGTAGGCGACGGACCGACCCAGTCAGAACGGAAACGGCGCAGGATGCTTTGATGCCTGCGCCGTTTTTGTCTTTGGAGTATCGCGGCCTCGGCACCGCATTCGGATATCTTCAAGCACGTGAAAGTGAAAGCGTTTGTCTGGCGGCACGCTGGGGGCAACGTGGAGACGGCCACGGGGTCTGGATCACCGTCTCCTCGGTGGGGAAAAAATACCGGACCACGCGGATTTCTCCGGACTTGTTCATTGACAACATTCCCCTAAAGGATTATTCTTTAGGTGCTTTTTAATTGGTTTTGGTGGTTGTGGGCCAGACCTCCAGAGACTCATTAAAGAGTCTTTGGGGGTTTGTCATTCTCCTTTCCAGGAGGGAGTATGGTAGCAAGGTGTTCATCGGCCACCCGTCGTTCCAGACCGTGGAGTCAACCCCACAGTCAACCAGCTCCTGGGGTTCGGGTTCGCCGAGATGTCCCCCGCCGAGGCGGCCCAGAAGGCCATCGAGATGTTCAAGGGCAAGCCCTTCATGGAGCACCCCCCGACCGTGAGCGAGGCCAAGTCGCAGAGCTCGCGGCGGCCGTCGGGAGACCGCGGCGGGAGGAGGGGCTAGGCCGTTGAGGATCGAGGTCTTCGACAACCAGATCGAGCCCGCTCTGAAGGCCCTCAAGAAGGAGATGCTCAAGGGCGGCCTGTTCAAGGAGATGAAGCGGCGTGCGTACTACGAGAAACCTTCGGTGAAGCGGAAGCGCAAGCAGGCCGAGGCCCGAAAGAAGCGACGGAAGGCCCTCAGGCGATCTCAGGCCGACTACGACTAGGAGGCGCCCGATGAGCGGGACGCTCCATTATGCGGCCATTGCGCTCGCCCAGACTACCGGGTTTTCCCTGGAGGAGCGCCAGATTGTCCTCGACCTCCTCAAGGGAATCACGGCGCGTGGCGAAACGGTTGGCGGCCTTCATGCCGCGGTGCTGGCGCGGCTGGGAGCCCGAGATTTCGGTTGGCCCGAGTTCGACCGCTGGCAGGCTATCTTCGCGGAGCAGTGGAAGTTCCCACCGCTCTGGGACGAGCTCAAGAAAACCCCGGCCCTTCGAGCGTCGCCTGAAATCCGCCATGCCTACCAGGAGCACAAGCTCTACCTCCTCCTTCACTGGCTCCAGAGTCTCGAAACCACACGCGCTCAGACGCGCACCGCGCTCGCCCGTTACGCGAGACGGGGCATCCGGGCAGAGATCGTGCGGCAGGGCGACGGTGTGCCATGCCCGGTGTGCGACCCTCTCAACCACCGCGAGGTAGAAGACGACTCGCCGGATCTCCCCCCATTCCATCCGGGGTGCCGGTGCCTCGTCCTGGCGATCAGCGAGGTGAGCCAAGCCCACCGAAAACCTGTTCGGCCCTCTCCAACGCCAAATGGCCGATGGCGCGTCGGTTAGGGTTTCCGCCGTACTGTTCCGTGCCTGGTTAGCTTTCTCGCTTGCCGAGGGGGGCGAGCTCGAAGAAGGGATTTGCCACGGGCAGGAAGGCACCTCCAGGTTTTAGGACAATTGGCAGTACCGTAGCCCACCGCCCGGCAGACGAGGAATGGGCGGCTCATTCGCTTGGATTCCGTTGGATCACCCTCGGAGCGCGCGCTGCGCACGGTGACCACGACGAGCAGACGGGGGTTGGGTGATGGACCGGCACAGACCGACCGGGCGGACACGACGTGAGTTCCTGACGGCTTCGCTGGTGGCGCCGGCGACGCTCGCGCTCGGGACGCGGCGGGCGCTGGCCCAGACGCGGCGGCTCGCGCCCACGCCGGCCTGCTCCGACGCCGGCGGCGTGACGCCGGCGCAGACCGCGGGGCCGTTCTACAAGCCCAGCTCGCCGCGGCGGACGTCGCTCCTGGAGCCGGGCATGACCGGCACGCGGATCGTGCTGACGGGGCGCGTGCTGACGACGGACTGCGGCCCCGTCGCGCGGGCGCTGGTGGATTTCTGGCACGCGGATGACAGGGGCGAGTACGACAACACCGGCTACCGGCTGCGCGGCCACCAGTTCACCGACGACGAGGGGCGCTACCGCCTGGAGACGATCGTCCCGGGGCTCTACCCGGGCCGGACCCGCCACTTCCACGTCAAAGTCCAGGCGCCGCACCGGCCGCTCCTCACCACGCAGCTCTACTTCCCCGGCGAGCCGTGGAACCAGCGGGACTGGATTTTCTCGCCGGCCCTGCTGCTGAAGGTGGAGGAGGCCGGCGCGGGTAGGCGCGCCACGTTCGACTTCGTCCTCGTCGCGTCCTGAGCGCGCCAGGGGGAGGCGGTCATGAGCGATGTCAAGATCGAGACCATCCGGTCCTCGAGCAGCGGCGTGCTCGGCCGGGCGCACAGTCTGACGCGCGGCCAGCGGCTGGTGCTCGACTCGTCGTCCCGGCCCCAGCCGGACGCCCTGACCAACAGCGAGGCGTTCCTGGCCGGCATCTCCTCCTGTGGCGTGACGCTGATCGAGATGCACGCCCGGGACACCGGCGTTCCGGTGAAGCGGATGGACGTGACGATCGAGGGCACGCGCACGGCGGCCGAGCCGGCCCGGTTCTCCAGCATCACGATGACCTTCGAGATTGCCGGCGTGAGCCAGGCCGTGGCGGAAGCGCTGGTCGAGACCTACCGGAGCCGCTGACCCCTCTACCGCACGGTCGCGGCCGCGACCGAGGTAAAGATCCAGGTGGTAGCGGTGCCGGGCGATCGCGGTTAGCGCCCGATGGCCGCACCGGGCGCTCGGGCCGTGCCGGGACTTCGATGGCTACGCGCGCACCCCGGTGACGTCGTGTCTGCCCTGAAGCGGGAGCTGGCCGTGGTCCGGGAGGGCCGGCAGGGCCTGCTCAACATTCTCTCCCAGCGGGCGCCCTGAGCATGGGCAGTACGCCGCGGCGGACGAGGGCGCGGCGGCCGGCCGGGCCGGCGGGCACGCCCGCCGAGCGCGACGGCCAGGACGCTGCGTCGCTCCGGGCCGGCTTCGCCGCCCACCTCAAGTACTCGCTGGCCAAGGACCGCTACAGCGCCACCGACCACGACCGCTTCCTCGCCCTCGCCTACGCCGTCCGCGACCGGCTCATGGAGCGGTGGATCGAGACCCAGCAGGCCTACCACCGGAAGAACGTCAAGCGCGTCTACTACCTCTCCCTCGAGTTCCTCATGGGGCGATCGCTCCTCAACAACCTTGTGAGCCTCGGCGTCGACGGCGTGGGCCGGGGTGTGGTGACCCGGCTCGGAATCGACTGGGAGCGGCTCCTCGAGCTCGAGGTGGACGCCGGGCTTGGCAACGGGGGACTCGGCCGCCTCGCCGCCTGCTTCCTGGACTCCCTGGCCACCCTGGCCTACCCGGCGGTCGGCTACGGTCTCCGCTACGAATACGGGATCTTCCGGCAGGTCATCCGCGACGGTGCCCAGGTCGAGGAGCCCGACAACTGGCTCCGGCTCGGGAACCCATGGGAGGTGGCGCGCCCGGAGTACATGCTGCCCGTCCACTTCGGCGGGCGCGTCGAGCCCGACCCCGCCGGGGGGCCCCTCGCCTTCCGGTGGGTGGACACGCGGGTGATCCTCGGGATGCCCTACGACACGCCGATCGCCGGCTATCGGAGCCCGAACGTGAACACACTCCGGCTCTGGTCGGCGCGGTCGGGCGAGGAGTTCGACTTCGCGGACTTCAGCGAGGGCGACTACGCGGCCGCGGTCGAGCAGAAAGTGATGGCGGAGAACCTCACTAAGGCCCTCTACCCGGATGACCGCGTCTTCGCCGGCAAGGAGCTCCGCCTCCGCCAGCAGTACTTCCTGGTGGCGTGCACGCTCCATGACATCCTGCGCCGCCACAAGAACGACCGGAACCCGCTCGAGGCCCTCCCCGACAAGGTCGCCATCCAGCTCAACGACACCCACCCGTCGCTGGCGGTGGCCGAGCTGATGCGCCTGCTCGTCGACCGCGAGGGCCTGCCGTGGGAGCAGGCCTGGGCGATCACGACCGCCTCGATCGCCTACACCAACCACACGCTGTTGCCGGAGGCGCTGGAGCAGTGGCCGGTGGACCTGCTGGAGCGCCTCCTCCCCCGTCACCTCCAAATCATCGACGAGGTGAACCGCCGCTTCCTGGAGGACGTCGCCCGCCGCTGGCCGGGAGACGCCGAGCGGCTCGCTCGGATGAGCCTCATCGCGGAGGGGCCGCCCAAGCAGGTCCGGATGGCCCACCTCGCCACCGTGGGCTCCCACTGCGTCAACGGCGTGTCCCGGATCCACACCGAGCTCCTTACGACCCAGCTCCTGCCGGACTTCCACGCCTTCTTCCCCGACCGCTTCACCAACAAGACGAACGGCGTGACCCCGCGGCGGTGGCTCCGCGTGTGCAATCCGGGCCTGGCCGCGCTCATCACGGAGCGGATCGGCGACGGCTGGGTGACGGACCTGGACCGCCTGCGGGACCTCGAGCCGGCGGCGGCGGACGCGGCCTTCCGGGAGCGCTTCCTCCTGGTCAAGCGCAAGGCCCGGGACGACCTGGCCGCCTACGTCCTGGCTACGCAAGGGGTGCGGATCGATCCCGCGACCCTCTTCGACGTCCAGGTCAAGCGCCTGCACGAGTACAAGCGCCAGCTCCTGAACGTGCTCCACATCGTGCTCCTCTACCAGCGCCTGCGCGACGATCCCGGGCAGGACCACGAGCCGCGGACGTTCCTCTTCGGCGCCAAGGCCGCCCCCGCCTACTGGATGGCGAAGCGGATCATCCGCCTCATCCACGCCGTCGGCGCCGCGCTGGAGCGCGACCCCCTGGTGAAAGGGCGCCTGCGCGTCGTGTTCCTGCCCGACTACCGGGTCTCGCTGGCGGAGCGGATCATCCCCGCCGCCGACCTCTCCGAGCAGATCTCGACGGCGGGCTTGGAGGCTTCCGGCACCAGCAACATGAAGTTCGCTCTCAACGGGGCCCTCACCATCGGGACGCTCGACGGCGCGAACATCGAGATCCGCGACGAGGTGGGGGAGGACAACATCTTCATCTTCGGCCTCCGGGTCGACGAGGTAGCGGCCGTCCGGGCCTCCGGCCGCAACACCGGGCAGGAGGTGTACGAGTCCGACCCGGAGATCCGCCGCCTCGTCGACTTCCTCTTCTCGGGCGACTTCGACGCCGGTCCCCCCGGCCAGTTCGAGCCGATCCGGCAGGCGCTGCTCGGCCGGGCCGACCCCTTCTTGCACCTCGCCGACCTCCGGTCCTACGCGGAGACGCAGGCGCGCGTGAGCGCGCTTTACCGCGACCGGCACGCCTGGGCGGACAAGGCGATCCTGAACGTGGCCCGCATGGGCCGGTTCAGCTCCGACCGGACGACCCACGAGTACGCGAGCGGGATCTGGCGGCTCAAGCCCGTTCCCGTCGGCCCGCCACCGCGTGGCCGGCGGTGAATCTTTCCGTATCTGCCTGGTGGCAACGGTCGGCATCGCGTTCAGCCTTCAGGCGAACTTCAGCGAGAGACGTGGGCGAGACCTGGCGGCGCGGATCGCCGTTGCCGGCCTTTCCCTCGTGGTCCTGTTTCACCCGAGCAGGGAACTGGCGGTGCTCGCCACGGTGCCGATCGCAGCGCTCGCAGGGTACTGGCTTCTCAAGACCCGAAAGGGGGTAGCGGCCGAAGAAGCCCGGGCAGTCTGAGGCCCGAGAGCAAGGACGATCTCCAGGAGACCTTCTGGTCAATCAGCGCAGCAGATGCAGCCGCCCTTGCCCAGGAGCTTGTCACAATACGGGGCCTTGCTCAGGACCTCGTTTCCCGTCTCTGTTATGAGGACACAGTCCTCTATCCTGACTCCACCCCCGCCAGGCACCCCCGGCACCGTAATGGTAGGCTCCACGGAGAAAGTCATGCCGGGTTTGAGCTCGAATTCTTTTTCTCCGGTGGCTGCCAGCTCCCCGATAAGGGGCGCATCGAAGGCGGTCACGCCAATGGTGTGCCCTAACACCCCGTGGTAGCCGGTCAGCCCGTGCTTGCCGATGGTCTCACGCACCCTGCGATTGACCTCTACATTGGTGATCCCCGGTTTCATGACCTCGTGGGCCGTCAGCATCGCTTCATAGCAAGTGGTATGGAGCTATGTCACGGCGCTACTTCTCCAGGAAGGCGAAGGGTCCGCCGAAGCCCTCCTCGATGGCGCGGTACTCGCCCTGGTAGATGCGGTCGTAGTCCCGCTTCCAGGCGTCGAGATTCTCCTTCCAGTACAGGTAGTTGAAGGAGTAAGGGCTCGGCTCGCAGAGGGGACGGTAGATCTCGGGACGCCTCTCCCAGATCTGCCCCGGACGGGTGCGGATGTAGCGGAAAGCGTCTTCCGTCGGGGGGACGGAGTGGTTCTCCACGTCGAAGCTGCGCCTCCGGAGGTAGCGGAGACGGGCCATGTCGAGGTCGGCCACCAGCACGCCCGGCTCCACCCGGTTCCCCACCATTTCCTCGGGCCCCGCCACCATCGCGCCGCTCGCCGCGTAGGGCCGGTAGTCGAAACCCCCGCTCACGAAGAGGTTCCGCGTGATCAGGACGTAGAAGTCGTTCTCCGCCGCCCGCGCGCGGGCGATGCACCGCCAGGTCTCGGCCGAACGGGCGCAGGTCCGGCTGTGGGAGCCGTGGATGGGGGCCACCACGATCTCCGCTCCCTCCAGCATCACCAGCCGCGGCAGCTCCGGCACCCAGAGCTCGCTGCAGATCAGGAGGCCCACCCTGCCGTACTCGGTGTCCAGGACCACCGTCTTGTCCCCCGGCAACAGGTGCCCCTTCCCGTTGTAGAGATAGGCGTTCAGGGGAGGGGTGTCGGGCTGGCGGCGGTGGTAGATGGCCTCCACCCTCCCGCGGGGGGAAATCGCCTTGAGGTTGAGCCGGTAGGCTCCTGGGATCTCCGAAGGCTCTATGTCCCCCGAGAAGATCCACATCCCGTGCTTCTCCGCCAGCCCGGAGAGCTTCTCCACGGGCCGGAAGGGATACCGGGGACTGTCCAACGGGCCCGTGGCGGGGCCGGGATAGCCCTCGGGGAAAAGCAGCAGCTTCACCCCCTCCCGCGCCGCCTCCTCCACGTACTCCACCGCGCGCGCGGCGTTCCTCCACTCCTCCTCCCCGAAGTAGGAGTCCGGCAACACGCACCCGACCCGCACGCTATCCATCGTCATCCTCGCTCCTCCTTTCCTCGGATCTTCCTGAGCTTCTCGGTGACGGTCTTCACCACCACCCGGGGTCGCCGGTCCCGGGCTCCTCCAGCTTGATCACCTCGGCACCGAGGCGGGCCAGGAGCAGACTCCCGTAGAGCCTGGCCATCTATCGGGGCACAGCCGCGTCGCGCGAACGCCCTGAGCGTTTTATCTGGATCGCGCACCCCGGCTCGCGTTCTGCGCAACCTCGCAAGCGAGGTTGCTTCGCGTGCGGAAGGGAGGCATAGCCCCCTCCGAGTTGTCTAGCAGTACTTGCACGGCGGGAAATCCCGGCTATAGACAGGCTGCTTCAGAAACTCCTCCGGCTTGTACTTCCAGAACTGCGAGACGGCCGGGAATGTCTCGACCACCGTGTTCCAGAGCTCGCCCCCCTTCTTCTCAACCTTCCGAACATAGATGTTCTGGATCGGGTTGCCGTACGCGTCGAGCTTGATCGGTCCCCGCGGCGCGTCGGGGATCTCGACCTTTTTGAGCGCGGCGAGGAACTTTTCTCTGCTCTCTACGTCGCCATCGATGGCTTTAGCCGCCTCGTTGATCCAGCGAGCGGCGGTATAGCAGGTTTCCGAGTAGTAGGAGGGGACCTTCCCGTACTTCGCTCGGTACTGCCTGACGAAGCGCGTGTTCACCGGCGTGTCGAGCGCGGCGCTGTAGATAAGCGGGGTGATCCCGCCGATGGCCTCGTCACCCAGCGAGGGCAGGACGAACTCGTCAAAGGTGGTGCCCCCGCCAATGAGCGGGATCCTGGCCTTCAGCCCGGCATCCTGGTACTGCTTCGGGAAGCGGAGCGACGAGATGGCCACCATCAGGGCAAAGACGGCGTCAGCTTCCCGTCGGATCTGGGCCAGGTACGGCCCAAAGTCGGTGGTGCCGATCGGGGCCCAGAGCTTCTGGATGATCTGGCCCCCGGCCTCCTCGAAGGTCTTCTGGAATCCGCCGACCACCTCGTAGCCGAAGGCGTAGTCCTGAGCGATGGTCACCACCTTCTTGTATCCGAGCCTCTTGTACACCCACTCCCCGAAGGGGTGGGAGGGCTGGCTCGAGGTCCAGCCGGTCCGGACCACCCACCTGGCAGGCTTTCGCTGCGTCAGGTCGTCGGCCGACACCACCGGGTAGAGCATGGGGATCCCGTACTCGTCCACCTTCGGCGCCAGCGCGTAGCCCACATGGGCGAAGAGCAAGCCCGCGATGACGTGAACCCTGTCGCTCTCTACCAGCTTCCGGAGCTTGGTCAGCGCCACCGCAGGCAGGCCCTGCGTGTCCTCCACAATCACCTCGACGTTGCGGCCAGCAATCTGGTTGTCCTGCTCATCGAGGTACTTCATGAAGCCGTTGACCATGTCCTTTCCGACCGCGGCGGCGCCGCCCGTCACCGGGGCCAGGAAGCCGATCTTGATGGGCGCCTTCTGGGCCCATGCAAGGCTCGGCCCCAGGACGGCCATCACGCTTAAGCTGCCGAGTACCGTCACGATGAGTTTCTTGCCCATCTCTCGTCCCTCCTCGGACTGCCCGAGTTGAGGTTAAACGTCAGGAGCGCCGGGGCGGGCCCGCTGTCCTTTCGCGAAGTGCCTGAGCGCCCCCGGCGATCCCCGCGGGAGCGTACACGGTGGTGAGGACGTAGACGGCGACAGAATTCCGTGTACGCCAGCGGGTCGCTATTGCTCGCCTGCATTCTCACCGGCCTGGGGGACCTCTTCGGCCGGCGCTGGGGCCCCGGGCGGTGCGTCCAGGCGCTGGAACAGTGTGGGAACCGCTGACCTGACCGTCAGTGTGAAGATGTCCGGACGGTTGTAGTGCCCGGCGTAATCGTGCACAAGCTTCGCCTGCACTACGTCTTCCAGGTCGATATCCGCGTACAGGATGCCTTCCTCCCCACCCATGGGGCCGGCGAGGACGAGGCTGTTGGCGCCGATGATGCAGGTGCCGCCTCCGTTGTCCGCCTCCTCCAGGAAGGCGCGATCCGCTTCCGCGTAGGGGAGCACCCGCTTCATCTCCTCGGAGATGATGCCGCAACAGTTCAGGACAAAGCAGTTCGCCTTGTAGGACAGCGAGCGGCTGGCGAACATGACCACGTCTCGCATCTTGTGCTCGCTGGGCGAGAAGTGGTTGGGCCAGCTCGCGACATGGAGGCCAGTACCCTGGGCGGCCAGGGCAAAAATGGCCAGGGGGTTGGAATTCTCCCCGCAGATGAGCCCGCTGAGCTTGCCGAACTCGGTATCGAAGGTGAGCAGGGTATCGCCGAACCCGCCCGTGTGCACCAGCCGCTCGCCCACCGTCGGCATCAGCTTCTGATGCTTCCCAAGGATCCGGCCGTGGCAGTCGATGAAGAGCTGGGTGTTGTACAGCGTGCCCATGGCGCCCGGCCGCTTCTCACAAACGCCGATGACGACGTAGCATTTGGCCGCCCGGGCCGCCGCGCCGAGCGCCTCGGTGGCCGGACCCGGGATCTCCACCGAGTTCTTCACCAGCTCGCGCGCCAGCCGGTGGCTCTCCTTCTCAGTAGCTGGCCGGAAGTGATACCAGACGGGATGGGCGGGGACGAACCCCTCCGGGAACCCGACGAGCCGCGCCCCGTGAGCGCCGGCCTCCCGGATGAGCCGGCAGGCCTTCTCCACCGAGGCGTCCCGGTTCAAAAACACCGGTGCCGCCTGAACGGCCGCCACCCGGAGCTTGGGGTATGTCTCGCCCATCGCAGGGCACCGGCCGCCGCTCACCCGGCCTGGCGGATGAAGCGTGCTCCCTTGAGCAGGAGCGAGCGGTTCGCGCCGTCAGAATGAAGGAAGGCGGCCGCGTCACGGACCAGCTTTTCCAGGCCCGTCTCGCGCATGTAGCCGTAGCCGCCGTGCAGCTCCATGGCCCCGGTCACCACGCGCCACGCGACCCGTGAAGCAAAGACCTTCGGGAACGCGCCCAGGGTGGGATCCCAGCCGTCCTCTCGATGGTCAGCAGCCCAAGCCGCCTGGTAGACGTACGCACGCGCGGCGTCGATCAGCATGCGCATCTCGGCCAGTTCCGCCGCCACGAGATCATGCTCGATAAGCGGGCATCCCCCTTGGACGCGCTCCCGCGTCCACCGAACCGTACGCTGGTAGGTCGCTTCGGCGACACCCAAAACGCTCGCCGCGGCATAGGCATTGCTGGCTGGGAAGAACTGAACGAGCACGTCAAATCCTTTGCCGACCTCGCCGACCACGTTTCCATGGGGCACTAAGCAATCCTGGAAGATCAACTCGGCGTTGTTAACCAAGCGTTCTCCCATCTTGTTGTCCACGCGCCCGATGGCGAACCCCGGTGTGTCGCGCTCGACGAGGAAGCAGGTGCTTCCTTCAACGAGACTCTTGCCGCGTTCTGTTTGGGCAAAAATCAGATACAGGCCGGCGCGGTTACCGTTGGAGATGAAATGCTTGACCCCGTTGAGAACCCATCCACCGTCCGTTCGGACCGCAGTCGTCTTGTACGGGGCCTGCGCGTCATTGTACGGAATGATGTAGTTTGAGGACGTATCAGGCTCGGTGATGCCAATCGCCAGCAGGAACCGCGGATCATCACGGAAGCTAGGCAAGAACCGGTCCCTCTGCGCTTTGGTGCACGCCTTTTGGAGTGTCTGAACAATCTTGAGCGTCTGAGCAAAAATCACCGCGACCCCGAGATCGCCTTTGGCCAGCTCCTCGATGACCATGGCGGTCGTCAGGGAGTCCGCGCCTTGACCGCCGTACTCTTCATGAAGGGTGAGCGTTCGAAGGCCAACCCTGCTCGCCTCCTCCACGATTTGCCAGGAAAAACACTCCTGCGGATTTGAACGCTGATCCAGCTCCGCTGCGACAGGAGCAACGACTCTCCTGACAAACTCACAAACCCATTCCTTGACCCGCCGCTGGTCAGCCGTCACCGCTATGGCGCTCATCGCCTCACCTCCCCACTCGATCTTCGAACTCCACGCGCGTCGCTCCGGACCAGGTAATCAAGCGGCCACCTATTTTCTCTTGTCGGCATTTTCTTCGACGCGACCTCATACGATGAAGAACTGGTATCACTGGGCCCGATATCGCGCAAGGAAATTGCTGAGGACTGGCGCAAGTTAGCTACAAAAATAGTACCTGTACGCTAGAACGCCGTGGGGGCTGAGCGCTGAGTCTGGGCAGGATGGGGGCAGGGCCGCCTAAGTACACACCAAAATTAGTCCGGGGGCGCGGGATCAGGGCGGCGGGGTCTTCGTAGGGCTGATCTTAGAGGAGCGCGGAGGCGGCGCGCAGGAGGCTACCGGTTCGGCGCGCTGGTCGACCGCGTACGCCGGCCACCGCGTCAGAGGCGATGGCCGAGGGCAGCGGCCTCCTGCATCGCCTCGAAGGCGGTGCGGGGAAGGGCACAGTCACCTACCGTGTAGAGCGGCGGAGTGTCGGGGAGCTCCGCTAGCGCCTTGCCCACCTCGTCGTTGGGCAGCAGGGGCCAAGTCGGGACCACGAGGTCCAGCTCCTTCACCTCGAAGACCTCCCCCTGCCGGCACAGGCGCGCCCGGTCGGATTCCAGCACCTCCACCGTCGTCTCGAGGTGGACCGTCACCGCTGGGCGGGCGCGCAGCGTCGCCACGTACTGCCAGCGCGGGCGAAGCCCGAGCTCCGGGCAGAGTTCCCTTCCGGTCTCGACCACCACGACCACGGCCCCGGCCTCCGCCAGGACATGGGCGAGGGCCACACCGAGCATGCCCCCGCCGATCACCAGGGCGTGGTGGATTCCGCGCCGGGGTCGGCGCAGCACGGTGAACGGGTCCACAACCGGCGCCTCGAAGATCCCCGGGATGGGTGGGATGCCGGGGTGCGCCCCCGCGGAGAGCACGACGACGTCAGGGCCCTCGCGGAAGATCAGCTCGGGGGTCGCCTCAACGCCCAGCCGGATCTCGCCCCCGGCCCGCTCGACCGCGCGTGCGAGGTACGCCACAATGCCGGCCAGTTCGTGGCGCCCGGGCACGCTTCGCGCGACCTGGAGCTGACCCCCCGGCTCTGCCTGCCGTTCACACAGTATCACGCTGTGGTCACGAAGCGCGGCGACGCGCGCCACCTCGAGCCCCGCCGGCCCCCCGCCGACCACCAGGATCCGCTGTCGTCGCCCTGCGGGACGGATGGCGTACTCCCGCTCCCGCGCGGTGTGCGTGTTCGCGAGGCAGAGGACCGCGAGGTTCTGCCCGAGGAGGTCACTACAGCGGAGGCAGCCCACGCAGGGGCAAATCTCGTCCAGGCGTCCCTCCCGGCTCTTGCGTGGGAGGTCGGGGTCCGCGTGGAGGGCGCGCCCCATCGTGACGAAGTCGGCGTCGCCGGCTTCGAGGATCCGCTCCGCCGTACTCGCGTCGACGATCCGCCCCGCAACACTCACAGGGACCCGGACACGCCGCCGGATCTCTCGGCTCAGCTCCGCGAAGCATCCCGGCGGGATTTCCATCGGAGGCACGATCCAGACCGCAGACTCGTAGATCCCCGCCGAGACATCGAAGAGATCGATGCCTGCGGCCTCCAGAGCCGGCACCGCGGCGCAGGTGTCCTCCAGCGTGAGCCCGCCCTCCACGCGCTCCTCGGCGCTCAGCCGGTAGAGGAGCGGCACCCCCGGCCCGATGGCGTCCCGCGCCGCCTGGATCACCTCGAGCGGAAACCGCAGGCGCCGGGCGAAGTCCCCGCCGTACTCGTCGGTGCGGTGGTTGGTGTACGGAGAGAGGAACTGTTCGAGGAGATAGCCGTGCGCCCCGTGAAGCTCAACCGCGTCGAAGCCGGCGGCGACCGCGCGCCGGGCAGCCTCCGCGAAGCGCTCGGTGCAGCGCTGGATCTCCGGCACGGTCAGCACCCGCGGCGTCTCGCCTGCGGCGAGAACCGTGCACGGAACGGGGGAGGGGGCCACCGGCCGCGCCCCCGTCACCGTGGAGGAGGTCTCGCGGCCGGCGAAGGCCAGCTCCGCCCCCACCAGGGCCCCGTGGCGATGACAAGCCTTGGTCAACTGGCTGTAGCCCGGGATCAGAGCGTCGTCATGGAGGCCCAGCTGGAAGCGGTGATTCTTCCCCGCAGGGTCGACGTACATCGATTCGAGCAGGATCAGTGCCGCACCCCCCCGCGCCCGGGCCTCCACGTAGTCGATGTAGCGCTGGGTTACGCCCCCGGCCGCCGTCGCCAGATTCTTCTCCATCGGGGCCATGAGGATCCGGTTCCGAAGGGTGCGGGTGCCGATCCGGCCCGGGGCAAACAGGTGCGGGAAGCTCGCGCTCACGCCTCGCGCCCGCCGGTCTGTTTCACCCCGGGCATGTCGGAGGGGGGCGAGGCGGCCACCAGGAAGATCAGGTCTTCGATGCCCGTGTTGAAGATCCCATGGCGGACCCCTGGCGGGATGTGGATGACCGTGTGCGGCTCGACGAGATGCCGCTCGCCGTCGAGCTCCACGATCCCGCGACCTTGGAGGATGTAGTAGATGTGCTCCGCCACCTCGTGGACGTGGACCTCGGCGTACCCTTTGGGTTGGTAGCTCGAGATCCGGAAGTCAAAATACCGGGTATCGGCGTTGCTCGGGTGGACGAGGAGCTTCGAGAAGGCCTGAACGTGGCCGGGCGGAAGCTCCCAGAACGCCTCTTCCATCCGCATCACCTTCGGCTTTCCTCCGGCCGTGTGTTCCATCGTGGCCTCCTGTCCGTTGCGCAGCGCCCGGCGCTGCCGGTACACCGCTCTGCGCACCTCACGCCGGGGACCGTCGAACACGCTTATCGGCTGGCCTCTTCCTCGATCACGCCCGCCGCGCGGATTCTCACGAGGACCTGACCCGGCCCCGGTGCCGGGTCAGGCACCTCGTCCAGTTGGAGCACCTCGGGACCGCCGAACTTGTGGATGCGGATCGCCTTCATCGCCGACTCCTTTCTCTGGTCGCTTTTCTCGGTAGGAGATCAGGAGCGCGCGCCGGAGGGTCTCCTCCATCATCGGGCCCAGGACGAAGCCGAGGAGCAGCGGCCGCCGGCGCGTACCTCACCTTCAGGAAGTAAGGTAGCCGAGCATCCCGAAGAGCACCATGGGCCCCCTCAAAGACGGAGGTATTGAGACTATACGCCCCGATGCAGCAGAATAAAAGGCGGGCCACCGGCGGTTTAACGCGAGCAGCCCGAAATCTCTCGACGAACGCGCCGCCGCTCGGCCCGCGACCGGAGGCCACATGAAAAGCGTCGAGATTGATCGGAGCAAACGGCTGAAAGACGAGCCCCACACGGGGCATAACCGATGGCACCCCGATGTGACGCCGATCTTGGAGGTTGGGTCCGGCGAGGAAGTCGTGCTGCAAACCCGCGATGCCGCGGATGGCCAGATTCCCTTCGGAGCCAGCGTGGAAACGGCTGCGCGGGCGGCTCGAGGCGCCGTGCACCCGCTGACCGGGCCGGTCTACGTCAAAGGCGCCGGGCCCGGGGACCTCCTGGAGATCGAGTATCTCGATATCATCCCCGAGCCCACAGGCTGGACCCGCATCATTCCAGGCATCGGATTTCTGCGCAATGTGTTCGCCGAGCCTTACCTGGTCCACTGGCGGATCAAGGACGGCTGGGCTACCTCGGACTCGCTCCCCAAGGTGCGCATCCCGGCGGGTTGCTTCATGGGGACTGCGGGCCTGGCCCCTTCCAGGGCCCAGCTCGAGGAATGGACGCGCCGCGAAGCCGACCTTTTGGCCAGAGGCGGGGCGGTCCTGCCGCCCGATCCCACCGACGCGGTGCCCGTCCAGGGTCCCGTCGCCACCGAGGGCTTACGCACCATCCCGCCGCGGGAGAATTGCGGCAACGCAGACATTAAGCAGCTGACCGCCGGGTCGAAACTCTTCATTCCCGTGGCGGTGCCGGGCGGCCTCTATTCCGGGGGGGACGGGCACTTCGCCCAGGGAGACTCCGAGTGCTGCATCACGGCCATCGAGATCGGGGCCACGGTCGCTATCCGGTTCCGGGTTCATCAGGGGGAGGCGGGCAAGCGCCGGATCAGGTGGCCGCGCTTCGCTCGCACGGACTACTTCGTGTCGCCCCAGTGGGCCGCGCCCAAACGGTTCGTGGCTACCGTGGGCATGCCGATCCGGGACGACGGCGTGAACGAGGGAGAAGACCTCACCCTGGCTGCCCGGAATGCCCTGCTCAATATGATCGCTCTGCTTCAGGAGCGAGGGTGGACCCGGGAGCAGGCCTACATCCTCTGCAGCGTGGCGGTGGACCTTAAAGTGAGCAACGTCGTGAACACGCCCAATTTTGGAGTGTCGGCCTTCCTGCCTGAGGACGTCTTCGAAGGGGAGCAGCCCTCGTTTGACTGGAGCACAACCCGCGTGGTGGTCGGATCATCCCCGAGCGCCAGAGCGAACCTGCGGAGGTACAGACGATGAGCGCTGACACGACCGGTATCGGCCTCAAGCGACTCCAACATTTGGTCCTGTGGGTCTCGGACGTCGAGCGCAGCGCGGGTTTCTACTGCGACGTGCTGGGCTTCGAGGTGAAGAGGCGGTACCCGCAGGCGGTCTTTCTGAAGATCCCAGGCAGCGCCGACGATCATCACCTCGGGCTGTTCGAGCAGACGGGCGTGGGCCGGCCCGACGAGGGGGTGGCGCGCATGTACCACTCCGCCTGGGAGGTCGGCGAGATCACCGACCTGGTGCGCGCGCGGGAGCGGCTGATCGAGGCGGGCGCGCTGGTCGGCGCGTCGGATCACGGCGTCAGCCTGTCGCTGTACGCCAAGGATCCGGACGGGTTGGAGTTCGAGATCTTCTGGACGGTACCCGGCGGGACCTCTGTCGGGACCCGGCCCCTCGACCTCGAAGGCGAGTTGGAGCGGCGCGGCATCGCGGTTCAGCAAGGGCGGGGCCGGGACCGGCGCTAGATGGATTTCCGGTTCTTGCCCCGCCGGCGGATGGGGCGCCGCTTCATCGTCGGAGTCCTCGAGCAGCGGCGCGCCAGCGCCGGCGTCACCCCCGCCGCCTGACGCCCGTGGTGACTGACGCCACCTACCCCATGGAGCGCACGCCGGCGGAGTTCGCGCGTCTCCGGCTCCAGGCGGAGGCACTCGCCCTCGAGACGGGCGTGCTGCTCGACCGGATCGGCGTCAGAGAGGGCTGGCGCTGCCTCGACCTCGGCTGCGGCGCAGGCGGGATCACCGATCTCCTGAGCGCGCGTGTCGGCGCCACCGGCCAGGTGGTGGGGCTTGACGCCGACGCTGCGAGCCTCAGCGCGGCTCGCCGGTGGGCGGCCGAGAAAGGGCTCGCGAACGTCGCCTTCATCGAGGGCGATGCCTTCGTGCGCGACCTGCCGCGCGAGGGCTTTGATCTGGTCCACGTCCGTTTCGTCATGACGACGATCGGCCGGCACCGGGAGCTGGTTGAGGCGGCGCTCGCGCTCACGCGGCCCGGCGGCACCCTCGCGCTCCAGGAGGGGGAGGGGACCGGGCTCGCCTGTTATCCGCCGCACCCCGCCTGGGACCGGTTGAAGACCATCCTCTTCACGGCTTTCGAGCGGGCGGGGGGCGACTGCTTCGCCGGCCGTCAGGTGTACCGGCTGCTCGTCGAGGCGGGACTGGAAGATGTGCGGTTCCGCCCCTGCCAGACGGGGACGCGAAGCACGGACCCGCTCGTCGACTACCTGCCGCAGACGGTCCTGTCCACCAGGCCGTTGATCCTCAAGCACGGCCTGGCGTCCGAGGCGGAGCTGGAGCGGCTGATCGCCGCCTGCCGGCGCCACCTGGCGGAGCCGACGACGGTTCAGACGTCGGTGATCGTCATGCAGGCCTGGGGCCGGAAGCCGGCCGGCGGCCCCCGAAGGGCAAGCGCTTTGCGAATTTAACCGGGAAGGGCCGCTGCCCGGGCTCTCTGGGGTCCGGGTTTGTCCGACGAGAAGCCTCTCTGGCCTGGGAGCGCTGGGGCACCCGGACGGCGAGCCAGCCGGCACGTTCCGGCTAACCGAGGTTCGACCCGAGATGGTTTCGACATCAGCCGCACGGGGAGGGCCATCGAGGAACACTTCAGAGATATCCCGGCCCCGACGCGCCGGCGAATCCTGTGCGACAACGCCAGGGAGCTGTACGGACTGTGAACCGGCTTGGGCAGGCTTATAATGACGCTGTGGCGCTGCCTGGAAAGGCGCGGTGTCGGACACCGGCCAGGAGGAGCGAGATGCAGATCCGCATGCTTGAGATCGAGGAGATGGACCCCGAGCTCCGGGGAATGGTCGCCCAGTGGCAGGAGCAGGGGGGCGACCCGAACTTCATCCGCACGTTCGGCCGGCTGCCCGAGCCGTTCAAACAGTTCGTGCGGTTCTACTCCCCGCTGGTCCGGAAGGGGCTGTTGCCGCACCGGCTGAAGGAGCTCGTGCGGCTGCGCCTGGCGCAGCTCAACACCTGCCACTACTGAATGACGACGCGCTACGCCTTGGGCAAGGCGCAGGGGATCACGGAGGAGCTGGTGGCGGCGCTGTCCGAATACGAGGCGGGGCCGTTCAGCGAGCGCGAGAAGGTCGCGCTCCGGTACGCCGACCAGATGTACTACGACCACCACAAGGTGGACGACGCGCTGTTCGACGCCCTCCGCCGGCACTTCGGCGAGGAAGAGATCCTCGAGCTGTCGTGGGTCATCGGCGAGTTCATCGCGCTCGGCAAGATCATCTGGGTGCTCGGCATGCCGTACGGCGACGGCACGCACCGTCACTGACGGCGCCCGAGGGAGCGGCCCCGTGTACGAGGTCTACGCGCTGCGGTTCGGGGAGCGACAGACGACCGCCTGCCAGTTCTTCTACCGGGAGGCGTCCCACGAGCCGATCACGCTGCACTTCTACGTCTGGCTGATCCTCGGCGGCCCGCATCCGGTGCTCGTGGACACCGGGTTCCTGGAAGCGGACGGCGGGCCCCGCGGCATCCGGAACTATGTGGGCCCGGCGACGATGGTCGAGCGGCTGGGCGTGAAGCCCGACGCCGTCAGGACCGTCCTGGTCTCCCACCTCCACTGGGACCACTGGTCGGGGCACTCGCTCTTCCCCGCGGCCGAGTTCTGGGTCCAGAAGGACGAGGTCGCGTTCTGGACCGGCCCCGTCGCCCGGCACGACGTGTACCGGCAGCTCGCGAACCCGGGGGCGCTCGGGACCCTCGTCATGCTCAACTACGCTGGCCGGATCCGCCTGATCGAGGGCGAGCGCGAAGTGCTGCCCGGGCTTCGGCTTCACTGGGTCGGCGGGCACACCGCCGGCATGCAGGTCGTGTCGATCGAGACCGCGCGCGGGCCGGTCGTCCTCACGTCCGACGCCTCGCACTTCTATCGGAACCTGGAGCGCCGCCAGCCGGTGCAGATCATCACGAACCTGCCCGAGATGCTCGCGGCCTTCGATACGATCCAGGCGCTGGCGGGGCCCGACGGGTTGATCGTCGCCGGTCACGATCCTGAGGTGGCGGAGCGGTTCAAGTCTGTCGAACCCGGCATCATCCGGGTCGCCTGAGGTGGATCGCGACGGTTCGGCGCGCGAGGACGGGAGTGGCCGAGGCCCCGGCAGGCCCGGACTCGAGATCGATCGGAAGCTGCTCGAGCGTTACGCCGCCCAGCGGCCGTGAGGTCGGCTACGAGCGTGTCGGAGTAATGCCCTTCGAGCGCGGGCTCCGTCCGCGCAACCGATTCCTGGGGGTGGCCTCGGAGGGGGCCGTCGAGTCCCCCTCCGAGTGTGCTAGCGGCCGGCCACGATGCGGTTGGGACAGCCCGCTTCCCGGTACTGGCTGCTCAGCTTGCTCGCCTGAGCCTGGTCGAGCTTCATCGCGGTCCGGATCCGATAGATCGGCGCCCTGCCGTCCACCACTGCCACCCGCACCCCGTGTCCCTTCCGCCTGATCTCCGACGCGCGGTGGACAACCTCGCGGAGGTTATAGGGACCATCCTCGACGAAAAACTCCCCGGGACTTCGCTGCTCGGTCGTGGCCTGGCCGGGCTTCGCCTTGATCTCGGCCATGACCTGGGACGCTTTGGCGGCGCTCGGGAAAGGCCCGACGACCGCCGTGTAGAGGCCGTGATCCAGGTGCCGGATGGCGCGGAAGGTCGTGAGCCCGTCCTCCTTCAACCGCCGCTCACACTCGTCGGCCTCGGCCACGATGACGAACGGCGGGAAATCGAGGCCGAAGCGCTCGGCCGCCTTCTCGGCCGGGGCCTCGGTGGGCGCCTTGGCGACGGCCTCCTTCTTGGCCTCACGGGGAGCCGTCGGGGCCGGCGTGGTGGGCGCCTTCTCCTTCGCGGCCTGGGGCGCCTTTTGCGCGGGGACCTCGATCAGCGTCGGCACCTCGTAGACCTGTGGGGGACGCCGAGGCGGAGTTTTCTTGCCCAAGACAATAGGGTACCAGGTGTACGCAGCCGCAGCGATTCCAACGACGAGGAAGACCAGAATGATCAGCCGCTTCTTGTCACCCATCGGTGTCTGTCATTCTCCGTGGCCAGCTACTCTGAGGGTGAGGGGGCACGCGCCCGCATCGCCGTTCGAGCGGTCCTGGCCGCGTCGCTTCCAGGGAATTCGCGGATCAGCCGAGCCCACACTTCGCGGGCGCGGTCGGTCTCGAACAGGTTGCGGTACGACAGGCCGATACGATAGAGCGCATCCGGCACCTTGGTGCCCCCGGGGTACTGATCGACGACCTTGCGGAACTCGGCCAGGGCCTGGCGGAAATCCTGCTCGGCGAAGTATGCCGCTCCGATCCAGAACTGGGCCTGTTCGGCCAGGGGATGGTTCGGGACGCCGCCGACGAGATCGCTGAAATCGAGGACCGCCTGGCCCAGGTTCCCCGATTGGTAGTGGCCCAGGGCCGACGCGTAGAGCTGCTCGGCTGATTGGGCTCCGGGCGCGGCAGCGGATGGCCGCCCGACCAGCTTCGCAACCTGGGCGTTCAGCGTGTCTATCGCCCCCTTCACCCCTTTGATCGCCCCCTCGACATCCTGGAGGCGCTCCTCCACCTTCCCCATACGCTGGCCGAGGCCCTCCGTCTGCCGGGCCTGCCGCGCGAGCCCTGTCTCCGTCTCCCTGACCGTGGTAACCGTCTGGCTCAACGTGGAAACGGTCTGCCCGAGGGCCCGGTTGGTCTCCTCGACCTTCGCGTTGAGCGCAGCGATGTCCGATTTCAGGAGCCGCACGGAGCCGCGGGAGGCGCACCCTGTCACCGGAACGAGAACGACGCAGCCGACCATCCACCAGACGCCTCCACGGCCGGCTCCCGTCAATGTGGAAACGACCTCGTAGCGGTGGATCGCCTCGTCCCAGAGTAAACGCAGCGTCTCGAACGCATGGTCAGTGTGAAACTTATCGCAGCGCGGCGAGAATAGTCAAGAAATTTCGGGTGCTTACCGCCCTATCCGAGCCAGGGCCGCGTCCAGGTTACTCCGGGCTTGGCTGAAGGACGGGACCCATAGAAAAAATTGAGCTTGACATAGAATCGGGCAATTTTGTATGTTGAATACAATATTCAAAAAAACCGAGTTGAGCGATGCCTAGGGCTCCCCGAAATCCGGCTGTCAGGCCCTTAAAGCGGACCCGTCTGCTGGACCAGGCGGCGTCGGTGCTCCGTGAGGCGATCCTGAGTGGAGGGATCCCCTCGGGAAACCGGCTCAGGCAGGTGCAGCTCGCCGCCCAGCTCGGTATCAGCCGGACCCCCCTTCGCGAGGCGTTGATGAAGCTGGAGCAGGAGGGCCTCATCGAGCTGCTCCCCGGCGGCGGGCTCCGGGCGGCCGTGCTGAACCTGGATGAGGCCGTGGAGCTCTACGACATCCGCGAGGTGCTCGATGGCCTCGCCGCCAGGCTCGCGGCCCAGCGGATCGCCGAGCCGGGTGTTCGGGACCTCGAACGGCACCTGGCGCGCATGGAGAAGTGCCTCCACCGCCAGGACGCGCACCGGTGGTTCGTCTCCCACGTGGCTTTCCACGACGCGATCTTCCGCGCGAGCGGCAACGGGCGGCTCCAGGCACTGTCCTCGGTCGTGCGGCTCTCGATCCAGCGCTTCCACCCGGTCCTGCTGACCACCCCGAACCGGCTGGCCGCCGCCTACCGCGAGCACCGCGAGATCTTCGAGGCGATCCGGGTCCACGATCCGGAGACGTCCGAGCGCGTGGCCCGGGCCCACATCGCGAGCGCCAAAGAGATCGTCCTAAAGGCGATCTCCCAGGCGCCGAGCGCGGTGGTCTCGCCCTGAGCGGAGCCGGGCGTGCCCCTCTTCAAACCCGAGAAGAAGCAAATCGCCCAGAACGCGGGGAAGTGGGATGTGGTCATCAGCGAGGACATGTGCAAGGCCTGCGGCTTCTGCCTCCAGATCTGCCCGGTGGATGTCTTCGCGTGGCGGAGGACCGCGAACAGGCTCGGCTGGTTCCCGATGTACGTGGCGCACGAGGCGAACTGCATCGGCTGCATGCTCTGCTATCAGATCTGCCCGGACTTCTGCATCAACGTGGCTCCGAAGGCGGAGGCCGAGCCGGCCGTGGCGAGCTAGCGGCAGGGATGCCCCCTCACCCTGCCCTCTCCCCCTGAGCGGGAGAGGATGAAGGTGAGGGGAGGAGAGGAGTTACTCACTATGGCGGTGATCGAAATCGCGTTGACGGAGCGGCTGGTCGCCCCTTGGGCGGAGTGGCAGAAGCGCTACACGGCCGGCCGCCGGCTCCTGGAGGCCGGAACATACGCCCTCACTGAGGGAGCCATCGCCGCGGGCTGCAGGGTCTTTGCCGGGTATCCGATCACCCCGGCGACCGACATCGCCGAGTACATGTCGAAGCGCCTGCCCCAGGTTGGCGGCTACTACATGCAGGCCGAGGACGAGCTGGCCGGGATGCACATGTGCGCGGGCGCGAGCCTGGGCGGCCTCAAGGCGATGACCGCGACCTCGGGCCCCGGCTACACGCTGATGCACGACGCGTACGGCTGGGCGATCACGAACGAGATCCCGCTCGTGGTGGTGGACGCCATGCGGGTCGGCCCCATCAGCGGGATCACCGGTGCCCCGGGGCAGGGGGAGTTCTACGTGGCGCGCTACTGCACCCACGGGGGCAACATCGAGACGATCGTGCTCTCGCCCAACAGCGTCCAGGAGAGCTTCTGGCTCACCATCGACGCCTTCAACCTGGCCGAGCGGTTCCGGACCGTGGTCACGATTCTAACCGACCAGGTAATCTCGGACATGTTCGAGGATCTCTTCCTGCCCCACGACTACGCCGAGCTGGGCGGCATCGTCGTCCCCCGGCACCACAACCTGGCGATGCCGTTCTACCCGCTCAACTCGGACGCGGTCGACGTGCCGCCGAACGTGGTCGGGCTCGGGACAGGGGTCTGCGTCTCGGCCTACACCCACACCGAGGAGGGCTACGATATCGAGGAGATGGAGGCGCAGTGGGCCCAGACCTACCGGCTCGTCAACAAGATCCGTCACCACCGGGATCAAATCCTCCGCTACGAAGCCGTGGGCCTGGAGGACGCGGAGGTGGTCGCGGTGGCGTACGGGGCGGCCTCGCGCACCGTGAAGACGGCGGTGCTGGGGGCCCGCCGGCGGGGCATCCGGGCCGGCTTCCTGCGGCTCATCTCGCTCTGGCCGTTCGCCGACGAGCTGTTCGGCCGGGACGTGCGCTACCTGGTGTGCGAGCTGAACTACGACGGCCAGCTTGTCCGCGAGGTCATGCGGGCGGCGCCGGACAAGCGGAAGGTGCACTTCATGGGCAAGAGCGCCGAGCTGCACACGGTCGCCGAGGTCACGGCGGCGCTCGAGGGCGTCGCGCGGGACGGGCGGGTCCCCGGGTTGCCCTACATCTGGACCGACGTTTAACTCGGAGGGGCGCTCGCGCCCCCCTTCCGATACCTCCCTCGGAGGTTGCGCGGGCAAAGCCCGCGCTCGAACAAGGAGAGGAGTTATGAACAAGCTGGCGCAGAAGTATTTGAGGCCGAGCCAGATCCCCACGAAAGCGTGCCACGGCTGCGGCATCGGGATGATCGAGAACTGGCTCCTCCAGGCCATCGACGAGCTGGGGCTCAAGCAGGAAGACGTCGTCTTCGGCACCGGCATCGGCTGCGTGGGGCGCCAGACCTTCGCGACGTGGGGCGGCGACAATTTCGGCGCGACCCACGGGCGGGCGCTGGCCGTGGCCACCGGTCTCAAGATCGCCCAACCCGACAAGAAGTACCTCGTCGTCGTCGGTGACGGCGACGCCGCCGCCATCGGGACCTCGCACCTGATCCACGCGGCCCGGCGGAACCTGGGGGTCACGGTCGTCTGTGAGGACAACATGGGGTACGAGTCCACGGGCGGGCAGTTCTCGCCCACGACGCCCGCCGGCTATGTCACCAACTCGAGCCCCTACGGGATGGTGGAGCCGTCCTTCGATCCGTGCGACGTCGTGAAGGCAGCCGGTGCGACCTTCGTTGCCGAGACCACGGCGACCCAGTGGCACCAGACGATCAAGATCGTCAAGAAGGCGCTTCAGAACGACGGCTTCTCCTTTGTCCACGTCCGCTTCCCGTGCAACGAGAACTTCGGCGCCTACGCCCTGGGCACGCGCGACACCCTGAAGAACCTGGAGTGGATCTGGGAGCACACCCAGGGTCGGACGGCGGACGGCAAGCCGACGGACTTCACCTGGGAGACCGGCATCAAGCACGATGCCTCGAACAGCCGGCCCGAGTTCTCCAAGATCCTGCGGGATCTGGTGCGGAAGGCCGGTGGGACGCCCGCGAGCGCCGCGCTGGACCGCGTAGAGGGGGTCGTGGTCGATGACTAGGCAAACCACGGCCGAGCAGCTCGCGCCTGACCAGACCGCCAGCCAGCGGCGGGAGATCCTGATCAGCGGCTTCGGTGGCCAGGGCGTGATCCGGATGGCGCAGATCCTGGGCCTCTGCGCGATCAACCAGGGGCACCGCGTCACGATGCTGAAGAGCCACGGGACCGAGACCCGGGGAGGCTACGTGCGGGCCCAGCTGGTCATCTCGCCCGAGTACGTGGATAGCCCGGTGGTCGAGAACGCCGACGTCTTCGTCGCGTTCTCCGCTCCCGCCTACAAGAAGTTTTACGACCTCTGCAGGGGCAACATCCTGTATGACCCCGAGATGGTGGACGAGGTCCGCCGCGACGCGCCGGACCGGCACGTGGAGATTCCCGCCACGGCGCTCGCCAAGGAGCACTTCGGGAACGTGCTCTACGCCAACATGATCATGCTCGGGGCCCTCACGCGCCTGGCCCGGATGGATTTCGAGGCGATGAGGCGGGCCATGCTGGCCGTGATCCCGCGCTTTCACGAGCAGAACCTGAAAGCCTTGGAGCTGGGCTACCACCTCGAAGCGGTGGCCCGCGTCGCGTAGCGTCGCTTGTCTCGACCGGGCCGACGCGTGGACCATGCCGCGAATCCCGTCGTCCCGGCCCCCGCGGGGACCCGCGCCACGCGGCGGCCGTGGCACCGCGCCTGGCCCCGGCACCTGCCGTTCTCGCTCGATTACCCTGACGTCCCCGCGTGGTGGATTCTCGAGCGGAACCTCGAGCGCTTCGCCGACCGGGTCGCGCTGCGGACGCTGGATCACGAGACAGGGAGCGAACTGGGTGCCCTCACTTACGCGGGCCTCTGGAGCAGCGCGACGGCCGTCGCCGCGGGCTTCGCGCGGCTAGGCGTCGGGAAGGGCGATCGCGTCGCGCTCTGCCTGGCGAATGGCCCCGAGCTGGCCGCCAGCTTCTACGCCACCTGGCTCCTCGGCGCCACGGTGGTCCCCCTCAACCCGGCGCTGACGGAGCGTGAGCTGTCCTGGCACGCGGCTGATGCCGCGCCCCGGCTCCTGGTCGCCGGTAGCTCGGGAGCGGCGGTCGCCGCTGCGGTCGCTTCCCGCCTCGGCGTGACGCTGGTCATTGCGGGGGGAACGGAGGGGCCGGGGCCGGCCGGGAGCCTCCACTTCGAGGAGTTGCGGCGCGAGGATGGCCGCGGTGTTTCCCCCGCGCGCGTGAACCCCGGGGAGGACGTGGCAGTCCTCCTCTACACGGGGGGCAGCACGGGCGCGCCCAAAGGGGCGATGCTCACCCACAGGAACCTGGTCGCCAACACGATCCAGTTCGCCGAGTGGTACGCCTTCGAGCCCGGGGCGGAAACCTGCATCGGCGCGCTGCCCATGTTCCACAGCGGAGGGATGTCGGGGGTGATGAACGTCCCGCTCTATGCGGGCGCCACCATCCTGGTGTTCAGGCGCTTCAACCCGGCGACCGTCGCGCGGGCCGTGGAGCGCTTCCGGGCCACGCGCCTCTTCGGGGTGCCGACGATGTTCATCGCGCTCCTCAACCACGAGGCGGGCCGGCGCGCCGACTACTCCTCCCTCCGCGCCTGCCGGACCAACGCCGCGCCGCTCCCGGCCAGCGTGAAGGCCGCCTTCGACGAGCTCGTCGGCCGCGAGGTGCTGATCGAGGGCTACGGGCTGACCGAGACCAGTCCCCTCACGCACGCGAACCCGCTCCACCGGGCCAGACCCGGGTCGATCGGGATCCCGCTCCCGGACACCGACGCGAAGGTCGTCGATCTCGAAACCGGCGCGGACCTCCCGGCCGGGGAAGCGGGAGAGCTGGTGATCCGCGGACCCCCGGTCATGAAGGCGTACTGGAATCGCCCGGCGGAGACCGCGCAGGCCTTCGCCGGCGGCTGGTTCCACACCGGCGACGTGGCCCGCATGGACGCGGACGGATACTTCGTGATCGTGGACCGGAAGAAGGATCAGATCAACACGGCCGGCTTCAAGGTGTGGCCGCGCGAGGTGGAAGAGGTGCTCTACGGCCACCCGGCCGTGAGAATGGTGGCGGTCATCGGCCAGCCCGACGCCTACCGGGGCGAGGTGGTCAAGGCCTTCGTCGTCCTCAAGGAGGCGTACCGCGGCCGCGTAGACGAGGGCGCGCTGGTCGCCTTCTGCAAGGCGCAGCTCACCGGCTACAAGGTCCCCCGGGTCGTCGAGTTCAGGGACGAACTGCCCGTGAGCGCAACCGGCAAGACGCTCCGCCGCGCGCTGCGCGCGCACGAACGCTAGCCAAAGGAGGCGGGTTATGAAGAGTCGCCACGGAGTGCTGCTGTCGCTTCTGATCGCTGCCGTGCTTCTCTCGGTGGGCGCGCCGGGCCTCGGCCAGGAGAAGTACCCGTCCCGGCCCATCGACTTCATCGTGACCTGGGGCACCGGCGGGGGCGCCGACGCCATGGCCCGGACCATCGGCCAGCACATGCAACCGGTCCTGGGCGTGGCCATCCCCGTCTCCAACGTACCCGGCGCCTCAGGGAACACCGGGCTCGGCCAGCTCCAGGCGGGCAAGGCGGACGGCTACGCGGTCGCGACCTACATCATGGACACGCTCGCGACGATCCCCATGGGCCTGTCCAAGTACGCGGTGGACGACTTCGCGTGGATCGCCCGGACGCAGGTGGCTGACTCGTTCTTCTTCGTGAAGAGCGATAGCCCGTACAAGACGATCCAGGACGTCCTGAGGGCGGCGAAGGAGAACCCGGGGAAGATCCGCGTGGCCGCGACCGGCTACGGGACCGTGGACGACATCACGGTACGCTTCTTCGAGAAGAAGGGGATCAAAATGACCACCGTCCCATACCCGAAGCCCGGTGAGCGCTACGCCTCGACGCTGGGCGGCCACTCCGAGGTGCTCTACGAGCAGGCCGGCGACATCGTCCAGTATCTCAAGGCTGGCCAGCTCCGGCCTGTGATCATCTTCGCCGACAAGCGTCACCCCGCGTTCCCGGACGTGCCCGCCTCGGTCGAGCTCGGCTATGACATCCAGCTCCCCCAGTTCCGCAGCATCGTCGCGAAGAAGGGGACGCCGCCCGACCGGGTGAAGGTCCTGGCCGAAGCGGTCCGGAAAGCGATGGAAACGTCCGCGTACAAGAGCTTCGCCGAGGAGTGGTACTTCCGGCCCGACAGCTTCATGCCGACCGAGCAGTTCGGCCCGTGGATCCGGGAGCAGGTCACCATCCTGGATCGCTACGTGAAGGAGTTCGGCCTCAGGCGGTAAGGGCTCGCGCAATGATCGCTCGTGGCCGCTTCGTAGTCGGCAACGTTCGGGGTGCGACGTGGCTGTAGCCCACCAGCCATGTGCCTCCTAGCTGTCGTCTTCGGGATCCACCCTGAGGCACCGCTCGTGATCGCGGCCAACCGCGACGAGAGGCTCACTCGCCCCGCCGAGCCCGTGCAAGTGCTGTGCTCGACCACCCCCCAGATTCTCGGCGGTCGCGACGCGCTTGCGGGTGGTACATGGCTCGCGGTGAACGAGCACGGACTCAGCGCCGGGTTAGCCAACCGCCCTTCAATAGGTGGGCGTGACCTGTCTCGACGCTCGCGTGGCGAGCTGCCCCTGATCCTCGCCGACCACGCGCGGGCCGGAGACGCCGTGGCGGCGTTTGGGGAGAGGGTTCGCTGCACGGAGTATAACCCGTGCTGGCTCCTCGTCGGCGATCGTGAAGCGCTGTTCTACATCGTCATCGGACGCAGCGAGAAGCCTGAGATCATCCGGCTCCCTCCGGGTATCCATGTGCTCGAGAATCGACCGCTCGACGTGGTGTCGGCGAAGGCCGAGATGATCCGCCGGGCCCTCACCCCCGTCGGCGGATGGCTCGGACCCACGCTGGTGACTCAGCTTCACGCTGTGCTCCGGAGCCACGAGTTCCCCGCCCGCGAGCTGCCGGACGATGTCGATGACGATGCCGGGCTGCGGCCGCCTCAGGTCCAGGCCGCGTGCGTGCACACGCCAGATTACGGGACTCGTTCCGCCTCGCTGATCATCGTGTCATCCGAGCCGGACAGCTTCCCGCGGGTCTATTATGCCGACGGACCGCCGTGCATGGCTCCGTTGCTCGATGCGTCGCACCTTTGGTCGGTCAGGGCCGCGCCGGCGGTCGGGCCCCGGTCATCGCACGAACGATGAACCGTTCCGGAATGCGGCCAGCCCCAACGGACGAGTTGGAACATCTGAGATTGGCGGCCGAGCTTGCGGGTGTCGAGGTCGAAGAAATCGTGCTGCCCGAAGATCACGACATGGTCGTGCACGGAATGCGCCTGCATTACCTCGATTGGGGCACTCGGGGCTGTTGCCCGATCGTCTTTCTCCACGGTGGCGCCTTGAACGCGCACACCTGGGACGTCGTGTGCCTCACGCTCCGGCCGGGGTACCACTGCATCGCGCTCGATCAGCGAGGTCACGGCGACAGCGCGTGGTCCCCCGAGATGGACTACGGCCCGGAGGCTCATCTGCGAGACATCGAAGGGTTCGTCGAGCGTCTCGGCCTCGATCACTTTGTCCTGGTTGGACACTCGATGGGGGGGCTTCACGCGTTTCTTTACGCAGCTCGGCACAGTGGCCGGCTCGCGGGCTTGGCCTTGGTCGATGTGGGACCAGACGTTCGGGTGGATGGTGCCGAGCGGATTCACCGATTCGTGAGCCAGACGGCCGAGGTAAGTTCTCTTGACGAGGCGGTGCAGCGGGCGCTCGCCTTCAATCCCCGTCGTCATCCCCGGCTGTTGAGGCGGAGCCTTCTGTACAACTTCCGCAGGCTGCCAGACGGGCGGTGGACCAGAAAGCACGACCCGCGGCACTGGACCGGCAGGGGCGCGGCGGACATCGCGGCACAGGCTCGAGAATGGTGGAAAGATCCCGAGCGAGTGAGCTGCCCGACTCTGATCCTCCGGGGGGCAGTGAGCGATGTCTTTCACGACGAGGATGCGGAGCGCTTCGCCCGGGCGTTGCCGAATGGGCGCTGGGTGCGCGTCGAGGATGCCGGGCATACAGTGCAGGGAGACAATCCCCGCGGCCTCGCCGAGGCGCTAGCGAATTTTCTGCGGGGCATCTCCTAGGGCTGCCTGTGGAGGGCGAACGGTCGATCGATCTGGAGCTCCGAGAGGTCCGTCAGCGAAGCCGGGGCATGGTCTTGGTCCGGGGACTGGCGGGACCTCTCCTGATTTTCCTCGCTGCCGTGGCCCTCTTCGTCGCCGCCGGGCGGCTCCCCGTCGTCCCCGTTCCGGGCCAGCTGGGCCCCGATTTCTGGCCACGGCTGGTCCTGGTCGCCCTGATGGCCTCCTGCGTTCTGAAGCTCGTCGAGGTCGCGCGGGCGAAGGGGCCGGCAGCGACGGGCTCGCCCGGTCCGCAGGTCGGCCTCCCCAAGCTGGTCGGCGGGATCGCGCTCGTCCTCGGCTATCCCGCGCTCGCGCCGCTCCTCGGCTTTCCGCTGACGACCGCGCTCTTCCTCGCGGCGTTCATGCGCCTCGTGGGGACGCGCCGAGTGCTCCCGCTCACGCTGACCGCGGCGCTCGGGACCGTCTCCCTGCTCTACGTGTTCGTCAAGGTCGTCTACCTCCCCCTCCCGAAGGGCGCCGGAGTTTTTGAGGACTTCACCATCTTCCTCTACCGACTCCTCAGGATCTTCTGAGGCGTCCCGATGTGGGAGACCCTCGCCAACCTCGGGGCCGGCCTCGCCGCGTCCCTCGAGCCCCTGAACTTCCTCATGATCCTGGTAGGCCTCGCGATCGGCATCGTGGCCGGCGCGCTCCCCGGCATCACCATGCTGAACGCGGTCGTCCTGGTGCTGCCGTTCACCTACCTGATGGGCATCGTCCCATCGCTCCTCCTGATGACGTCCATCTACATCGGCGGCGTCTTCGGCGGGTCGATCACCGGGATCCTCTTCAACATCCCCGGCGACCCGATGAACGTGCCGACCACCTGGGAGGGCTACCAGCTCAACAAGAAGGGACAGGTTCGCCTCGCTCTCGGGCTGGCCATCATGTCGTCCGCCATCGGCGGTTTCCTGTCGGCTCTCATTCTGACCTTCGCCTCGCCGCCCTTCGCGAAGGTCGCGCTCAGCTTTTCCACCGTGGAGTACTTCGCGGTGGTGCTCCTGGGGCTGGCCAGCGTCGCGGTGATCGGGCAGGTGTCGGTCCCCGGAGCGCTCATCTCGCTCTTCACCGGGATGTTCCTCGGGACGATCGGGACCGAGTCCCAGTACGGGATCACGCGCTTCGCCTTCGGGATCGCGTTCCTCGAGACCGGGGTGGACTTCGTGACCGTGCTCATTGGGCTGTTCGCCATCGGGGAGGTCCTCGACCAGATCGCGACGCCCAGGGCAGGAGCGGAAGCGGCCGCTCCGGGCGACGCCCGGCCGCGGCTGCCGTCGCTCCGGGAGCTCTGGCCGCTCCGGGGGTCGCTCCTGCGCGGCCTCGGGACGGGCGTCGTGGTCGGCGCCATCCCGGGGACCGGCGCCACGGTCGCGTCCTTCGTCTCCTACGGCCTCGAGAAGCAGATGTCGAGGCACCCCGAGCGCTTCGGGACAGGAGTGCTCGAAGGGCTGACGGCTTCGGAGACTTCCGTCAACGCGTCCACGGGAGGCGCCATGATCCCGCTTCTCACGCTCGGCATCCCGGGGAGTGGGGCCACGGCCGTCATGATGGGCGCGTTCCTCCTCCACGGGGTCCAGCCCGGCCCGCTCCTCTTCAC
>JACQWB010000027.1 GCA_016209385.1 Candidatus Rokuibacteriota bacterium | reverse complement strand
CTCCCTCACCGGCCACCTCGTCTTCTCCACCCTCCACACCAACAGCGCCCCCGAAACCGTCATCCGCCTCCTCGACATGGGCATGGACCCCTTCAACTTCGCCGACGCCCTGCTCGGGGTCCTCGCCCAGCGCCTCGTCAAGCGCGTCTGCAGCGAGTGCAAGGAGAAATACCACCCCCCCAGGAAGGAGTACGAGGAGCTGGCCCGCGCCTACGGCGCGGAAGAGTTCGAGCGCCTCGCCAAGTACGACGACGCCTTCGTCCTCTACCGCGGCAAGGGCTGCCCCAACTGCAACAAGAGCGGCTACCGTGGCCGCGCCGGCATCCACGAGCTCCTGGTCGCCACCGAAGAGGTCAAGCGGCTCATCCAGCGCAAGGCCCCGGTCGCCGAGTTGCTCGTCGCCGTCAAACAAGGCGGCATGACGACCCTCGTTCAGGACGGCGTCATCAAGTCCCTGGACGGGATTACCGACTTCAGACAGGTCAAGGCGGTCGCGATCAAGTAGCGGGATCGCGGGGAAGCTGTTCGAGCCGAGCGGCGCCGGCCATGCCGTAGGCAGGCCCGTTGCGAGGCGAGGCCCGAGTAAGGAGGAGGCCATGCCAGTCTTCACGTACCAGGGGCGAACCGCGCGGGGCTCCACCGCCGGGGAGATCGAGGCCCCGGACCGGGCCTCCGCCGTTTCCCAGCTCCGCCAGCGGCAGATCCTCATCACCGCAATCAAGGAAAAACCAGCGAAGGCGGCCGGCGCCAAGGTGGTGGCGGGCAAGGTCAAGGACCGCACGCTGGCGATTTTCACGCGGCAGTTCTCCACCATGATCGACGCCGGCCTCCCGCTGGTCCAGTGCCTCAACATCCTGGCCGCGCAGAGCGACTCACCCGTCCTCCGGAGCGTGACGGCCCAGGTGGCGCGGGACGTGGAGTCCGGCTCCAGCCTGGCCGAGGCGCTCCGGAAGCACCCCAAGACCTTCAACGAGCTCTTCACCAACCTGGTCGAGGTGGGGGAATCGGGCGGTATCCTCGACGTGGTCCTCCAGCGCCTGTCGGTGTACATCGAGAAGGCCGCGGCCCTCAAGGCCAAGGTAAAGTCGGCGATGATGTACCCGACCGCCATCGTGAGCGTCGCCCTCCTCATCACGATCTTCATCCTGACCTTCGTCATCCCCACCTTCGCCAAGATGTTCGAGCAGATGGGCGCGGCGCTGCCGCTCCCCACGGCGATCGTCATCGCCATGTCCAACTTTATGCTGTCGTACTGGTGGCTCGTGTTCGGCGGGTTCGCCGGGATCATCTTCGGCGTTCGCACCTACTACAAGACCGAAGCAGGCAAGTCGGTCATCGACGCGTTCATGCTGAAGCTCCCGGTGTTCGGGATGCTGCTCCGGAAGGTCGCGGTCGCCAAATTCACTCGGACCCTGGGAACGATGATCTCCTCCGGCGTTCCCATCCTCGAGGGGCTCCGGATCACCGCCCGGACGGCGGGCAACAAGGTCGTGGAGAAGGCCGTCTTCACGACCCGGGAATCGGTCGCCGCCGGAGGGCCGCTCGTCGAGCCCCTGAAGGCCTCGGGCGTCTTCCCGCCCATGGTGATCCAGATGATCAACGTGGGAGAGCAGACTGGCGCCCTCGACACCATGCTCGGCAAGATCGCCGACTTCTATGATGAGGAGGTGGATACCGCGGTCAGCGGGCTCATGGCGCTCCTGGAGCCCATGATGATCGTCTTCCTGGGCGTGCTCATCGGCGGTCTCGTCGTGGCGATGTATCTGCCGATCTTCAAGCTCGTGACCGTGATGAAGTAGCGCGCGGCTGTGCGCGAGGCACCGAACCTTTCCGCCCTCCTCCGGCGGCTCAGCTGGGCCCGGCTGCTGGTCTCGGCGGTCCTCCTGGCCGCCGGCGCGCTCCTGGCCCAGTGGGGCGCCCTCCCGTTCAACCTCCCGCCGTTCGTCCTCTGCCTCCTCGGCGCCGGCGTCGCGTCGGGCGTCTACCTCGCCGTGCAGCCGGAGGTCTCGAACCTCCGGCGCTTCGCGTGGCTCCAGCTCATCCTGGACGTCGTGCTGTCGACCGCCATCCTGGCCGCGACCGGCGGGCCCGGGAGCATCTTCTCCTTCCTCTACGTCCTGTCCGTCACCGCCGCATGCATGCTGCTCTCCCGGCAGGGAGGGCTCGTCATCGCGGGGCTGTCGAGCCTCCTCTACGCGGGCCTCGTACTGGGCAAGACCATCCTGCCCCTCAGCCTGTTCATGGAACCCACCGAGGCGACCGCCCTGGACGTGCTCACGATGTTCACGACCACGGGGGCGCTCTTGACCGTCGCCATCCTGGCCGGCTCGCTGGCCGAGCGCTACCAGCTGATGCAGCAGGAGCTCACGACGCAGGGGCGGGACCTGAAGGACCTCCAGGTCTTCAAGGACGCCATCTTCGAATCGGTCGGCTCCGGTCTCGTCGCGCTGGACCGCGAGCGGTACATCACGGCGTTCAACCGCGCGGTGGAGGAGATCACCGGATTCACGGCCCGGGACGCGGTCGGCCAGCGCTGGGAGACCATCTTCGGCCTCAGCATCCCGGTCGACCAGATCCTGGCGGCGGCGAGGCGCGATAGCCTGCACGTCCACCGCCAGGAAACGCGGCTGACGCGAAAGGACGGGCGCGAGGTGCCGCTCGGGATCTCCTTCTGGCCGCTTCGCTCGGCCGAGGGGGACCTGGGCGGGCTCATCGGCGTCTGCCAGGACCTCTCGGAGATCAAGCAGATGGAGCAGCGCGTGCGGCAGGCCGACCGCCTTGCGGCGATCGGGAGGCTGGCGGCCAACATCGCCCACGAGATCCGGAATCCGCTCGCGGCCCTCACCGGAGCGATCGAGCAGTTCGCCCAGGAGACCCCGCCGGAGGAGACCCGGGAGCGGCTCATCGAGATCGTCCTCCGGGAGTCCGACCGCCTCAACCGGATCATCGGCGAGTTCCTCGAGTACGCGCGCCCGGTACCGCTCCGGCCCCAGGTCGTGAACCTCAGCGAGCTGCTCGACGAGGTCGTGCTGCTCCTCGAGTGCCATCCGCTGTCCGGGAAGATCAAGATCCTCCGGGAGTACGCCGCCGGGCTCTCCGCCTGCGTCGATGCGCACCAGCTCCGCCAGGCCCTCTGGAACCTCTCGCTGAACGCCCTCCAGGCCATGCCGCACGGCGGCGAGCTCACGATCGGGGCGCGGGCCCCGACCCGTGCGGGCTGGCTCGAGATGTGGGTGAGCGACACCGGGCCGGGGATCAGGAACGAGGACCTCCCTCACATCTTCGAGCCGTTCTTCTCCACCAGGCCGGACGGGAGCGGTCTCGGGCTCGCGGTCGTGCACCGCGTCGTCCAGGATCACGGAGGTGAGGTCGAGGTCCGGAGCATTCCCGGGCTCGGCACGACTTTCACCCTGCGCCTCCCGCTCCGGCCCGACGCCCCAGGCCGATGAGGGGAGCCCGCATCCTGGTCGCCGACAACGAGCGGAGCATGCGCGAGCTGCTCGCGATCACGCTCGAGAAGGAAGGCTACGACGTGAGCGCGGCCGACGGAGGGGAGTCGGCGATCGAAGCGGTGCGCCGGGAGCCCTTCGACCTCATCATCACGGACGTGCGGATGCCCGGGGTGGACGGCATCCAGGTGTTGAAGGTGGTCAAGGAGCTGGCGCCGGACACGGTGGTCCTCATGATCACCGCCTTCTCCTCCACCGAGACCGCGGTCGAGGCCATGAAGCTCGGCGCCTACGACTACATCACCAAACCGTTCAAGCTGGACGAGATCAAGCTGATCATCAACAACGCGCTGGAGCAAAAGCGGCTCAAGGAAGAAAACCTCTACCTGAGGAAGCAGCTCGAGACCCAGTACAGGTTCGAGAACATCGTCGGCAAGAGCCCGAAGACCGTGGAGGTCTTCGATACGATCCGGAAGATCGCCGACAGCCACGTGACCGTGCTCATCAGCGGCGAGAGCGGCACGGGCAAGGAGCTGGTCGCCCGGGCGATCCACTTCAACAGCCAGCGCCGCCACAGGTCATTCGTCTCCGTGAACTGCGGGGCCATCCCGGAGGGCCTGGCCGAGTCGGAGCTGTTCGGGCACGTCAAGGGGGCGTTTACCGGGGCCGTGGCCAACAAGGTCGGGCTCTTCTCGGCGGCGGACGGGGGGACCCTCTTCCTCGACGAGGTCACGGCGATCCCACCGTACCTGCAGGTCAAGCTGCTGCGGGCCATCCAGGAGCGCGAGATCCGGCGGGTCGGCGAGGCGAAGGACAGCAAGGTCGACGTGCGCCTCATCGCGGCGTCCAACCGCGATCTGGAGCGCGCCGTCCAGGAGGGCAGCCTCCGCGAGGACCTCTTCTACCGGCTCAACGTCATCCCCATCCACCTCCCGGCCCTGCGCGAGCGGCGCGAGGACATCCCGCTGCTCGTCGACCACTTCGTCCGCAAGTTCTCGGCCGAGCTGGGCAAGCCCGTGCGGCGGGTGTCGCCCGACGCCATGAGCGTGCTCGAGCAGTACCCGTG